>NZ_JBQCGW010000211.1:0-34123 GCF_051955275.1 Pseudobacter sp.
CGAGTGATCTGTATTAGTTCGCCTCTGGCGAACACAGTACCCGCCAGAGGCGGGCAAATAAAAGTCACTCGCGGGGACGCGAGCGACTGGGCACTCCCTATATTTGCTTATCAACAGCTGCTATGTCAAACGACCGTCGTACCGCACAACTCAACCAGGTGATCCAGTGGGTGGAACAACAACCGAATATCCGCGCCGCCCTGCTCACCAGTTCTCTCACCAATCCCAATGCACCGGTAGATCAGTTCAGTGACCTCGATATCGAGCTCGTGTTATCCAATTATGAAGAATTTTTAAAGGACGATAACTGGATCTCCAATTTCGGTAATATTATCACCACTATCGTGGAAGGTGAAGAACCATTCGATGGAAGATGCTCATCGAGGATGGTATTGTATGAAGATTATTCCAAAATTGATTTTCTCCTTTTCTCAGTTGAAAAATTCAAAGAAGAAGTGGCGAAGGAAACTTTACATGAAGACTGGGATATCGGCTACAGGGTACTGGTTGATAAGGATGGATTGACATCGGCCATGCCCGCTCCCACCTACAAAGCATTCACCATTGAAAAACCTACGGAAGAAAAATTTCATTGGGTGCTGAATAATTACTGGTGGGACATGACCTATGTAGCCAAATGCCTGGCCCGGGGAGAATTGTATTATGCAAAATTCATGTCGGATTATGTAATGCGTTTTGAGCACCAGCAGGTATTGCTTGAATGGTATATCGGAACGGAGTTTAACTGGGAGGTGACCACCAACAAATACGGCAGGCTCTTTAAAAAATTCCTGCCTCCTGAGATCTGGCAACTGGCCACTACCACTTTTGCAGCGGCAGACCTGGAAGATAACTGGCGGGCGCTTTACGCATATGCGGCCATGGGCAGGCAGGTCGGCAAAGAGCTGGCAGTCAGGCTGGGATACAGTTATCCGGAAGAACTCGACAGAAAGATCATGGGTTATATCGATCACGCCAGATCAGTCCGTAAACAATAGGCAATCAATTAATCAACATTCATACTATTTATATCTGGCTAAGCGTTATTGTACATATAGAATTCTTTTAGATTCATAATCCTATACTGATGTTCTCATTCCTCAAAAAACCCCAACAGGTACCGGCCTGGGCAGCGAGCTTTTTCAAGGCAGATGAATTTGACGCCTTCATGCAGGCGCTGGAGTCCGTGCTTGCCAGCCGTGAGCTCAGGTATCAGATCGTGGATAGCGTGGTGCATCTGAATGGCCATGCTGCGTTATTCGGACAAATGGGATTGCTGAACCTGGCACAAACCTGTAAGCTCTCCAGCCCGGCCAACTGGGAACGCATCATTCAAACGCATTTCCACGAGATGGAGCAGAATGCCAATTTCAACAGGCAGTTTGAACAGCAGGTAAAGGATTACGACTATGTGAAAGAATTCCTCGCCATCAGGCTCTTCAATAAGGAAGTACCAAAAGATGGAAAGGAAATTTTTGTAAAGAAAGATTTTGCCGGTGATGCCTTCACCATGCTGAGCTTCGATCTGCCTCAATCCGTGGTCAATGTAAAACCGGAGCAGGCCAGGTGGTGGAACAGGGATCCCGAAGAGCTATTCGAAACCGGAAAAAAGAATATCGAAAAGAAATACAGTTTTGATTTCTCCCGCGAAACCGTCAGCGATTTCGATATCTGGTTCATCCGCGATGAACATCATTTCGTTCCCAACTTCGTTTTCTCCCTCGATAAATACCCAGCACTCAACGGCGAGTATGGATCACTGATAGGTGTCCCCAACCGCCACGCTTCCATCATTTACCCCATCGAGAATATGGAGACCATCCAGGCTGTGAACAGCCTGCCTTTCATTCTTTCAGGCATGTTCAATGAAGGTCCGGGCAGTATCAGCAAAAACCTGTACTGGTACTACAATGGGGTATTCACCACCATCCCTTACGAATTGGACGAAGGAAAACTCACAGTTCGCCCCAGCCTTGAATTTGTGCAGGTGATTGAAAAGATACAGGCGGAACAGTGATTTATTTCACCCTGTATTGCTGCAGAAAATGGATGAGGCCTCCAAGATCTGCTGAAGGTACGGGTATCTCCTGTTCGCCCAGTACCCTTTTCCAATGCGTGGAGATCACGCCTGCGAAAGCACCATCCTCCAGGATCAGCGGATAACTCAATACTGAACGGATGCCTGCATTCCTGATCACATCCCGATGAGGAATATAAGCAGGGTCTTCAAGAAGGTCCGGCACAAAGTTGACACTACGAAAACGCATAGCGTTTCCGCAGACCGTTCCATCATCTGCTGAAACATATTTGAAATAATCCAGGAAAGTTTTGTTGAAGCCACTATGCGCCATAATCTGGATGACATTCGATCTCAAATCGAAGAGCTGGATATTTCCACAATCAGC
Organism: Pseudobacter sp.; assembly: GCF_051955275.1. Taxonomy (NCBI): domain Bacteria; kingdom Pseudomonadati; phylum Bacteroidota; class Chitinophagia; order Chitinophagales; family Chitinophagaceae; genus Pseudobacter; species Pseudobacter sp. The sequence goes on from NZ_JBQCGW010000211.1 coordinate 2,406, forward strand.
GCCATGAAAGGCAATGGTCTTAGCCAGGAAATCATCCAGTACTGCCAGGAAACTGCCTTCGCTTTCCTGGTGCTCATCGATGGCTTTGCCAACAGCCAGGCTGAGCCTGGTTTCCGCTTCACTATCGGTATGCACCCAAACGCTTTCGCGCTTGCAGATGCGGATCTCCGGAAGGGTTATGCCGAAACCTGCAGCTTTGGCTCCAGTAAATTCATTGATGATATAGGTTCCTGAATAAGGCTGCCAGTGCACACTGGCGGTCAGGTGGATCAATAGGGTGTCATTCTCGTCAATAGCATACGAAAATCGGACCGGGTACTCTTGGGTGAACATTTATCAGGTTTGTGTAAGGTGCCGGCAATTTATGCCTTTTCTCCTTTCCCCCGGTATGATTTTAATCAGTGGTCAATCCTCATCACCTTTGCAAGGCAATCAATCAGCATTCCGTGGATCAGGATTTGTAAAAACCATCGTGGAATGGACGAAAGGATTTGCCGCTGACCACGGAAAGAAATTTATCCGGATGGATACAGGAAGTGGCAATGACAAGCTCAACAATTATTATATCAGTTGCGGCTTCAATTACCTCGGGGTAACCGGCATCGATCCGGAGACGGACCTGCCTTTACATCATAAAATGGGAGATTACAGTTTATTTGAAATATCCTTTTAGTTACCAGAATTTCCACCAGGGCTTTTTGAGCGGTACAGAAACCGGTTCCGCCTGCAACGCATCGAAAACGGAATCAGAATTTCCATCCGGGTCCCTGTCACGATCAGCGATCCAACTGAGAAAAGCAGTACTTGCATCGCCCAGTTCTATGATCCTGCCGTTATGGGTCATCACACCAAGACCATGTTCATCATCCCAGGTGCAGCCGAACTCATATCCCACATAAGCGAGATCATCCTTACTCACATTGAGCAGGTGGACAGCAGAAAGACCGATCAGTTTTTTGAATTGTGAAGGATCCTGCACATCGGGCATGATGGCGGCAGCATCTTCCGGATCATATCCATACATTTCCTGCAGCCCTTTGTATTGGGCAAACAGGGTATCCAGAATATTTTGCTGCACCTGTTCCTGGAATTCCATCAGGTGGTTGTATGCATTTATATGATAGGGCTGAACCCCATGGTCTTCACTGATCATATCACCGCCGATGGTGATCCTGGCAGTACCGTCAGATGGATGCGGGCTATCAGGAGCATTGTAAGCCTCCTGCCTGCTCTGGAAGCCGCTCCAGCACTGAATATTAACAGGCCCTTCAAGGTTCCTGATCTCGTATTTCCCCGACCCTGTGGTGAACCATTCCAGGCCCGGAATCCTGTCTAGTGGCTTATACATGAAACAGTTTTTAGGGTATTTTGGTCAGGTCTAAAATACAAAGAAAGAAGCAGGAATGCAAGTGCATTCCTCAGTGCTGGTACTCCATGGCAAGATATTTTCCCGTAACGGAATCGGGATGACTGATAAGGGCTTCCGGGGTACCTTCAAAAATAACCTTGCCGCCCTCCGATCCTGCACCGGGCCCCATATCGATGATCCAGTCCGCCTGTGCAATTACATCCAGGTTATGCTCAATCACTATCACGGTATTGCCTTTCTCCACGAGTTCGTGGAATACTTTCATGATCTTCCGGATATCCGATGGATGCAAACCGGTAGTGGGCTCATCAAAAATAAAAAGCCTTCCTGCTTCATCCAGTTCGGAAGCCAGCTTCAGCCGCTGGCGCTCTCCGCCAGAAAAACTGCTGAGGCTTTGTCCAAGCGTGATATAATCAAGCCCAAGCCTGGCAATGATTTGCAGGCTTTCTTTTACCATTGGCTCAGTGAAGAATTCCACCGCTTCAGCTACTGTGAGCAGCAGCGTTTCGTGGATATTTTTTCCTCTCAGCCGGTATTGCAGTACATCCTGCCTGTAACCGGATCCGTTACACACATCACAAACTTCCGCCACCTCATCCATGAAGGCCAGATCAAGTGTGATCACGCCCGTACCCCTGCATTCAGGACAGCCCCCTTCTGAATTGGCGCTGAACAATGATGCACTCACTTTATTGCTTTTTGCAAATAACTGGCGGATGGCGTCAAAGATGCCGGAATAAGAAGCCAGGTGCGAACGTTTGGAACCCGTCAGTGCTCCCTGGTCTATCAGCCTTGCTTCCGGGAACTGCTGCGGCAATACCTGGTTGATCAGTGAGCTCTTTCCGGAACCTGCCACGCCTGTTACTACAGTCAGTACGCCCAGGGGAACGGTCACAGAAACATTCTTCAGATTATGCATATTCGCATCGCGGATGCGAATGGTCTGCTCAAATTCCCTTGGCTGCTGATTCAATACAGGCTTCCTGGAATAATATTTACCTGTCAGGCTATCCGAAAACTGCAATCCTTCCAGACTGCCTTCATACATCACCCGTCCTCCTTTCACACCGGCTTCAGGCCCCATGTCCACCACATGATCCGCCAGTGCGATCATATCCGGATCATGCTCCACTACCAGGATGGTATTGCCTTTGTCGCGCAGTTGAAGGATCAGTTTTTTCAGTCTGTCCACATCGGCAGGGTGCAGGCCGATACTGGGCTCATCAAAGATGTAGAGTAATCCGGTGAGACTGCTCCCAAGGTGCTTCACCATCTTGATCCGCTGGGATTCGCCGCCCGACAGGCTACTGGTATCGCGGGCCATGCTGAGATAAGACAGTCCGATATCCACCATATGTGTGAGCCGTTTCTCCAGTTCATGCACCACCGTCTTCACCTGGTTGTTGCTTACCTGCTGCAAAAATTCAATGAGCTCATTGATCTGCATCTTGCTGCAATCCGCAATATTCTTATGATTGATCCTGCAGGCCAGGATCTCTTTGCTGAGCCTGTCGCCATTACATTCCGGGCAAGTTCCCTGATGGATAACGCCCTGAATGGATTCCTGGTGCCTCAGAAATTCCTTCGACTCCCTTTTGAGAAAACTTCTTTCGATCCTTGGAATAATACCTTCGAACATTACAGTCTTACCCCACTCCCTCGCAGCATTCGGCGGCTTGTGCTCTTCCGCATACATCAATAGATCCCATTCCTCTTTAGTATAATCTTTCAGTTTTTTATCGTTATCGAAATAGCCGGAATATACGTAGCGCATCCATCGCCAGCCACCGGGCTGGAGGCCGGGAAAATTGATGGCGCCTTCATTCAATGATTTATTTTTATCGATGAGCTTGCTTTCATCGATGGTGCTTACTTTGCCAAGGCCTTCACAACGCGGACACATGCCTTTGGGATTATTGAAAGAGAATACGGAAGCATGCCCGGCAAAGGGCTGCCCTATGCGGGAGAAGAGAAGTCTCAAGAATGAATAGGTATCCGTTGCGGTGCCCACTGTGCTTCTTGCGTTTCCACCGATCCTTTTCTGGTTGATGATGATGCTCACGTTGAGGTTACTGATCTGATCCACTTCCGGTGGATTGAAATGCTGCAGGCGGTGCCGGATAAAACTATTGTAGGTTTCGTTGAACTGCCTTTGAGATTCCGCGCCGATGGTCTCAAACACCAGGGATGATTTCCCCGAGCCAGATACACCGGTGAAAACTGTGATCTTATTTTTCGGGATTTCCAGCGAAACATTTTTCAGGTTGTTCTGCCTGGCTCCCCTGATGATGATATTATTCTCCATAGTGCCTTTACCGGTTCAAATCATATACCAGCAGGCGCAAAAATAAATGGATGCAACTAACAGCTGCATCCATTGAAATATTTGTCGCAATAAAGGATTAACCGTTCTGTTTGCGTACGTATTTGGTGAGGATCACAATCATTTGCGACTCCACTCTTCCTTCGATCTGCTCCGTATTATCGGGCACCAGCCTGATATTGCGGACTACAGTTCCCATTTTTGCATTGATGGTGGAACCTTTAACATCGAGGGACTTCACCAGAACTACCGAGTCGCCGTTCTGAAGCGTATGTCCGTTGGCGTCTTTGTGGAGGTCAACACTGCTGTCGTTCTCATGATCGCCGGTAGCTTTGGCCCAGGCGAGATGTTCATCGCTGAGGTACATCATATCGATATTCTCTGCGGCCCAGCTTTCGTGGCGGAGGCGGTTGAGCATGCGCCAGGTGACCACCTGAACGGCGGGCACTTCGCTCCACATGCTGGTAGTGAGCACTTGCCAGTGACTGCTGTCGAGCTCTTCTTTTTTCTCCAGCTGCATCCTGCATTTCTCGCAGGCGAGGATGGTATCATCGATAGTGCTGTCAGATGAAGGTGGCAGTTCATAAGGTTTGAGGCCTTGATCAGCGCCGCATAATTCACATACTTTGCCGCTTCTTGCCTCCAGGAGTTCGATGAGTTTCATACGAATTTTTTTTTGAATGGCGGCGAAGGTAAGGTTTTCAGATCAATCAGACTATGACTTGCTTCTTCTCCACTACCTGCTTGTATTTTATTATATCGATCTCATTTTCCGATTTGGCAATCACCACAGTAGCAACAGTATTTCCGATAATGTTTACGATAGCCCGGCCCTCGCTCATGAAGCGGTCAACGCCAATGAGCATGGCCAGCCCTTCCAGCGGTATCACTTTGAGTGCCGTGAGTGTGGTAGTGAGTACGATGAAACCGCTGCCGGTAACGCCAGCCGCGCCCTTGCTGGTGAGCAGCAGGATGCCTATAATGGTAAGTTGTTGCCCCAATGACAGCGGCACTTCAAATACCTGCGCCAGGAAGATCACGGCCATACTCAGGTAGATGGTAGTACCATCCAGGTTGAAACTGTAGCCGGTGGGGATCACCAGGCCAACCACTTCTTTTTCGCAACCTGCTGCAGTGAGTTTCTGCATGATACTGGGCAGGGCTGCTTCGCTACTGCTGGCTCCCAGAACAATCAGCAATTCTTCCTTGATGTATCCGAGCAGTCTCCAGAGACTGATCTTATAGTACATGCAGATCAGGTTGAGCACTATGAATATGAAGAGAAGCCCCGTGAGGTAAAAACTGATCATCAGGAACCCCAGGTCTTTGAGGGTGCCGAATCCGAATTTGCCGATAGTATAGGCCATACCGCCGAAAGCGCCGACAGGGCTCAATTTCATGATGATCTTTAATACATTGAAGAGTACCTGGTTGATCTTCTCGAAAGTGAAAAGCAGGCTGGTGCCTTTATCGCCCATCATTTTGAGACCAATGGCAAAGAGAACGCTGAAGAACAATACCTGAAGGATGTCGCCGGTGGCAAATGCTTCTACCACATTATGCGGAACGATATGCGAGAAGAAGCTGCCCCAGTCCATATCCTTAGCCTGCTCTGCATATTTGGCCACCTTCTCGGCACCGCCCGTTTGCTTTTCCACACCAACACCAGGCTTGAGCACATTAGCAGTAATAAGGCCGATGATGAGCGCCAGTGTTGTAACTATTTCAAAATAGATGAATGCCTTCAATCCTACCCTGCCTACTTTCTTGAGGTCTCCGGCGCCGGCGATGCCGGCTACGATGGTGAAGAAGATAACAGGGGCGATCACCATCTTGATCATGTTTATGAAAGTTTCACTGATCAGTTTGGCGGACTCCTGAAAGGAGGGGAATTGCCATCCCACCAATACGCCAAGGATCATACCGATGATCACCTGAATATAGAGGCTCTTCAGATATTTCATGTTGTTTTAAGGGTGCGGCCGAAGCCAGGTTCATTGAATGCGTCGCATTATTTCCATACAGGCGCGACTGTTATGATAAGGACATTTCCACAGGCCTGCTTTATCTTCCTGCGCAATGATATGGTAATTTTCATACACACCCCAAATCCATTCGCCTTTACGGGTATCTATTAGATAATCTTGAATAAAGGTCCAGGCATTGAGGCTCATTTTTAGAAATTCTTCATTGGCGCTGATCTGCCAGGCATTGTAAAACCCAACCATGGCTTCGGCCTGTGGCCACCAGTGTTTTTCCCTGACGCAGTGATCGGTAGCGGGATCGTACTCATACCAGAGACCACCGTCCTTGTCGAGCGCTTCGGCAGCTGCACGGGCGATGAAGAGCGAACGTTGCCTGACGGTCTCTGCCAGGGCTTCATCATTGATGATCTCTGCTGCTTCCTGGATCAGCCAGGCGGCTTCGATATCATGCCCGTACGAGATAAGGGAGGATTGAGACTCCCACTGGTCAGTAAAGAAGAGTTGTAGATGATGAGATTGCGGATGGATGATCTTATGTAGAAAGATATCGATGAGATCTTTTATCTGTTCTCTGAGCGTTGCATCAGGCCAGATGCGATAGAGGTTGGCAAAGGCTTCCAGCACATGCAGGTGTGTGTTCATGGTCTTGCGCTCGTTGGCATCTTTGGCCGAAAGTCGCATATCAGGCAGATCAGTCCAGTTACGTGCAAAGGCTTCCAGGTAACCACCATGCACCGGTTCATATGCGCGCTGAACAATAGTCCGGTACAGACCGATGGCCTGCTGTTTTGCCGTTTCATCTCCCGATGCCAGGGCATATTCACTGATACCGTACACCGCAAAGGCGATAGCATAGGTCTGTTTTTTTGTATCGGCGGGTGAACCGTCTGCATTCACGGTCCAGTACACGCCACCAAATTCCGGGTCAATGAAATATTGTACGATATAATCATAGGCCCGCTTCGCGAAGGCCAGATGCAGCGGGTCTTTTGTGAAATGGTAGGCAGCAGCGAAGGTCCAGCAGATGCGGCCGTTGAGCACGGATCCTTTCAGCGCATCCGCATATACCTGATCGTTATGATCGATCTTTCCATGGAATCCTCCGTGAATATTATCAACAGTATACTGCATCCAGTAGTTGAGGATGCTGTGCAGTTCTTTTTCCGCAGCTGTTTTGTATTGGGCACGGCTTAACATCATCATCAATTTAGTCTTCCAGTTTATTCCACCAGGTTCGTTTCAGGACCAATGCAATTACTATCAGGATGGCAATAGTGATCAGCAATGGCAGTTCCATCCAGAGGATAAGATACATCGGAAGTATGGTAAGGCAGCACTGAGCGGCAATGCCCAGCACCACATTGAACATATCCAGTTTGAACCTTTTGTTGGGTTGGAACGAAGGATCTTCCGCCACCACCATTTTATGTACCGGCTGCCAGAAGCCCCAGGGTTTTACTGTACGATAGAAAGATTTCAATACTTCCGTATCGGTTGGAGGAACAGCGTAAGTACCGATGATGCTTCCTGCTATCGAGATCAGGAAAAGTAATGGCCAGTTATACAAGCTGAGACCGGTAAAAATGAAAGGGAAGATCATGGCTGCAATGATGCCACTCATCATGCCCCAGAAAAATCCGCTGGCATTGAAGCGCCACCAGTACCATTTCAGCACATTGGCTGCAATGTATCCGCCATACAGCGCGCTTACGATCCACTGCAGAATGCTGTTCACATCCTTTGCATAGAATCCAAGGATCACTCCTACAGTTACTACCACTATTCCCACCAAGTAGTTCATGGTGATCACTTTGCGGGTTCCGGCATTTGGATTCACATATTTAAGATAGATATCATTCACAATATATGCCTGTGCTGCATTCAGCGTTCCTGAGAATGTTCCCATGAAAGCACCCAGCAATCCTGTTAGCATAATTCCAAGAATCCCTACCGGCAGGAAATTATTCACTGCTCCAGGCAGGATCCGCTCAAAGTCAGTTCCACCGCGACCATCGGAAAGATTCAGTTGCTGGTAATATAGCAATGCCAGTATTGTAAGGCCGATAACGAGTGTATACCGCACCGGCAGCAGGATGATGGAAACAAAGCCCGTCATCTTGCTGGCTTCTTTCGGAGAACGCGTACTCAGAACTTTCTGCATATCGTAATTAGGTGCAGGGCCGGCCAGACTGGCGAATACGCCTTTGAACAACATCATCATGAAGAATATGCCGAAGAGACCGAAGCCATCGTCCCGGATCTTTTTATTGGCATCTTCTATGATACCTGACCAGTTGAGGTTCAACTCCCATCCGAAGAAAGGATTGTCCCATCCATGCGGCACGTTCAATGTATTACCACGCAGATGCATAACCGCAATGATACCTACTGCTATACAACCCGTACCGAGAATCACATACTTGATCATATCTCCCAGCACAATGCTATGCATTCCCCCAAGAATGGAATAGAACATGGCAAAGAGTGTGAACACGATCCCATAAAAATGCGCCACATATTCAGGTGACACAGTAAATGGCACATAAGGGGCCACTACTTCCCAGGGAACGAAAATCTCCATGAACTTTCCCAGTCCCACGAATCCGTAAGCCAGGAAGCCGAGGCAACCGATCAGCGCAAATGCCACTACCACATTGTGCGAAGCCTTTACTCCCGGACCGGTGAGACCAAAGCGGGTAGCCAGCCATTCCGCGCCGGTATTGGCATTGGAGCGGCGGAGCCATTTGGCCAGATACATCATATTGAACACCTGGTTGAACACAGGCCAGAGCCAGGGGATCCAGATACTTTTCAATCCGTATACAAAGCAGAGCGCCACCATCCACATGGTGCCACTGATATCGAACATATCCGAAGCGTCGCTGAGGCCCAGCATATACCAGGGCAGTTTTTTGCCACCCAGCAGGTAACTCTCTTTATTCTGACGGGCCTTCTTGCGAAGGAACCAGCCGATGAGCACCATCATCACCAGGTAACTAACAACGATACTAATGTCTGCCAGATGCAATTTCATATTTCAGGTTAAGGGCGTTGCAGTTGTTGTTTCAGTCTCTTTTCAAAAAGTATTGCCGGGTTCTTATGGAATTCCTTGAAATCCGCAGCGGATGCCTGTCCCCGGTAGGGTGCATAATAATGCATTTTCTTTTCTTTTTCCATATACCCGTGATTGCGCCACACCAGCACGTATGCGATCTGCAGATCTTTTACGATGGGCCAGATCACACCCGTCCACCATGTAGGATCAGGGATGGCTTCCAGCCCGGTTTCCGCAATGGCAGCGATCTTGTTCTTCTCCTCGGCAATACGGCTGATAGTTTCCGATTGCCAGCGCATGCTCTGAATGAACTGCTGCCTGCCGGAGGGATCGGTCTTGTATTGATAATTATCGAAGCTGATCAGATCGGTCACATCATCACCGGGATACCGCTCCATGAAAATTTCTTCTTTATCGAAGCCGGCGGTGTTGTACACATACAGTAACTGATGTAATTGTTTTTTATCCCTGAAATAATGCACCGTGAACCTCCAGAGGGTTTTAAACTCATCCGGTGTACAAACATTTCCGCACCACCAGAACCAGTTCCCCGTCAGTTCATGATAGGGCCGGAAGAGGATGGGGATCAGGTTGCCCTTGCTGTCTTTAAGTGTATTGATATAGGCAGCTGCTTTATCAAGCCAGCTGAGGTAGATTTCATGTTTAGCTCCGCCTGGCAGGATACTGGCCACGGTACCTGGAGTGGTATCCCACGCAGAGCCGCCTGAAAGGGGGTTCCGGGCATGCCAGCTTAATGTGATGATGCCTCCGCGCTCATAACCTTCTCGTATGTAACGGCGCTGGTCAGCAAACGGAATACCGTCTATCTCACGTGATGAATCCAGTTCAAGATGTGCTATATCCCAGCCATATACACCGGGATGATCTTTCACCACCGACTTTACATCGCTACGTCCCTGGCCGCCTTTCCAGCCAACGCCATAGGCCAGTGCATCCTGGTGACCGAAGATGGTGAATTGTTTGCTGAGTGTTTTGAGTTTAATGTACAGCGCCTTTGTGGCCGGGGTGGCCTGCGGATCTGAGGGAGCCTGGGCAGTAGTTATTGAACATACGCATAGCAGTGCTATGGCAATCGTCAGTGATCTCAACATGGCGGTCAATTTAGGCGATTCAAAAGTATAGTTTAATGATACTTGCAAATAGTACTTTTTTATCTTCTTCTGATATATTTAAATGATCTTGTTTTCCTTTTTATATATTTATACAATGATGAAAAAAATCCTTCCCCTCCTGTTGTGCTGCTGCACTATTCTGGCAACAGCACAGGTATCAGTTGCGCAGCCATTCTTCAATGAGATCCAGAAATTCAGACAGCAGGATTCCATTAGCGCACCTCCTGCCAATCCGATCGTCTTCACTGGTAGCAGTTCCTTCCGCATGTGGAAGACCATGAAAGAAGACTTTCCCGGTTATACAGTCATCAACCGTGGCTTCGGCGGTTCCGGATTACCTCATGTGATCCAGTATGCCGAAGACCTGATCTTCAAGTACAATCCCAAACAGGTGGTGATCTACTGCGGAGAGAACGATCTGGGCCCTGATGTGAAAGGAGAATACATTTCAGGCAAGTTCAAAGAACTGTTCACGCTCATCCGCAGCAGGCTGCCGGAAGTTCCCATCGTATATGTTTCCATGAAACCGAGCCCCAGAAGGGAGAAGGTGCTGACTGAAATGAAAAAAGGCAATAAGCAGATCAAAAAGTTCCTGCGCAGGCAGAAGAAAGCGGTATATGTAGATGTGTTCACCCCCATGCTCGCTGCCGATGGCAGCATCCGTAAGGACATCTTCCTGGACGACAACCTGCACATGAACGCCGCCGGGTATAAGATCTGGCAGCCGCTGATTGAGAAACACCTCCTCAAAAATTAAGCGCGTAAAGCAGGCACAATCCGGGGCAGACTTTTCCCAACTCTTGGCGGGGATTGAGTTTCACGGCTTGCTGGCACAGTTTTTTTTTCTGTTTCTCTAAAAGGAGCTATGGAAACGACAACTTTACAGAATCCAAGAGAAGTGGTACTGGGGTTGCTCAGGGCACTTAACGACCACGACTATAAAGAAGCCAGGAAGTATGCAAACCCCGACATGAAATTCGATGGGGTCCTTGGATCAAGGAACGGTGCAGAAAGCTATTTTACAGATATGGAAAAGATGCAGCTGGAATACAGTATCCGGCGCATTTTTGCAGAAGGAAACGATGTTTGTGTGCTATACGATCTGCTGATGGATGATGAGATCATCTTCTGTTGCGGCTGGTATCAGCTCACCAACGGCAAGATCAGCAATCTCAGGGTGGTCTTCGATCCACGTCCTGTTTTAGAGGCGCAGGAGAGAGACAATCAGTTGCCCAACGGATGATCTAACCGGTTTCTTATACATTCCGGTAAAATAACTTTTCAACTCAGGGAAACAATGGTGCAGGTCAGATCCCGGCGCCCTTGCTTCCCTTTTTGTTTTAATAGCTTCGCCTCTCAAAATTATAGTTATGAAAGGCAAGTTTACATTCCGGCATGTGAGCATGGTTATGCTGCTGCTTTCTTCTCAGTTGGTACAGGCAAAAGTATGGCGGATAAACAATAATGTTGGCTCGGCTGCCAACTTCTCCCAGATCGCTGAGGCTATGTCCAATCCCTCCGTGTTAGCTGGAGACACCATTTACCTGGAGGCCAGCGCCGCCACCTATACCGGTGCCAATTTCACTAAAAAACTGGTGGTGATCGGACCAGGTTATTTCCTGTCGGGTAATGATGGCAATACAGGTCTGCAATACAATCCAAACTCAGCAACAATTACATTATATATCGATTCCACGGCTTCGGGCTCAAAATTCTATGGACTGACGTTAACCGCCAATATGGACGGCGGTGCAGACGATCTTCTCTTTGAAAGATGCCTGGTAACCTTCAATACCTGGAGCAGTGGAAGGTTGATGAATAATATGAAGATCAACAAATGTTATGTGACCAATTTCAGGATAGGCACCTATGTAACGGAAAATATGGAGATCACCAACAGCGTAATTGAAAATTCTTTCAGCTATGTCAGTGGCAATAATATACTCTTCCGCAACAATATTGTGAACACGGTGGTAATGACCATTTCCAACGCTTATGTTACCAATACTATTTTTTACGGTGGCTCATTCACCTTCAACAGCTGTACGGTAAAAAACAATATTTCTACAGGCAATACCCTGCCTGCAGGCAATGATAACAGGAACAATGTACCTGCCGTTAGCATATTTGTTACAAGTCTTTCAAGAGACGGTAAATGGCAACTGCTGCCAACCTCTCCTGCGCGCGGAACAGGCGAAACCATCAATGGAGTAACTCCCGACCTGGGTATATTTGGAACGGATGATCCTTACAGGCTCAGCGGCATTCCACCGGTTCCCAGCATATATGCGCTCTCGGTTCCCTCATCAGTTCCTGCCACCGCTACCAATATGAACATTACCGTTAGCACACGCTCCAATAACTGATCCCGTAAAACAACAGGAAATGAAAAAAATATCCGGTCTGTTCCTGGTATGCGGGATCATCAGTACCATATCCAGGGCTCAAACACCGTACCCCACGCCTCCTGCTGACAAAGGGAATATCACCCAGATGGAGTATTTCATAGATACTGATCCGGGCTTCGGGAATGGCCGCCCCATACCTGTTACAGCGGTGCGAGATCTGGCTTCCTTCAGTATGGACATCGATCTTACAGGTCTCAACAGAGGTTGGCACAGGTTATTTATCAGAAGCAGGAATGCCAGTGGCAATTGGAGCCATCCATCAGTCAGCGTTTTCGATAATGTTGGCACGCCAGCTTATCCGGCAATGCCCGCGCCGGCTCCATCACTGGCAGCCATGGAATATTATGTAGATACAGATCCGGGGTTTGGGAATGGTATCAATGTTCCTTTGCCTGCTGCCAGCGATATCAGCAATATCACTATTCCTGTAGACCTCACTTTATTTCCCAAAGGAATCCACCGGCTGTTCGTCAGAACAAAAGATAGCCAGGGTCGATGGAGCCTTTCTCATATCAGCCTCTTTGACAATGGCGTATTGGTTCCTTACCCCACAGCTCCGGCTGCACCTGCGCCCATCTCCAACATGGAGTACTTCTTCGATACAGATCCGGGTTTCGGAAATGGCCGTCCTATCAGCTTCACAGGCAACCCTGACATTAACCAGCTTTCAGTTGATGTAGACCTCACAGGTCTTTCTGCAGGCAATCATACATTCTTTTTGCGCAGCAAAGAATTTCCCTGGAGTCTCACAATGGCCGTAAGCTTCAGTTATATAACACCGCTACCAGTTACCTGGCTCTATGTGCGCGGAGAGCGCAAGCTGCAACAAGCCCTCATCAACTGGGCTACCGCGCAGGAATCAGAAACAGATAAATTCATAGTGGAATACAGCCGGAACGGGCAACAGTATTCATCCGTTGGTGAAGTGGCTGCTGCAGGTAACAGCAGTACTACTACAAAGTATGCATTCACTTATCCGCAGCTGCAACCTGGCGTGAATTACTTCCGGCTGAAGCAGTTGGATAAGAATGGACATTATACGTACTCGTCCATTATGGTGATTCCATATGTAGACAACCATTCCGATCCCGTTCTGATGCCAAACCCAGTGGTGAACACAGCCACCTTGCTGATACCACCAGCTATCGAAGCAGAACAACTCACCGTGTTCGACGCTTCCGGCAAAGCAGTATGGCAGCAACAGGTAAGCAACAGGAACCAATCACAGCTACTTCAACTGGATAAATTGCCTAAAGGGGTCTATGTATTGAACGTAAGAGCAAAATCGCAACACTACAATATCAGGTTCGTTAAGAATTGATTTTTTTCCAGCATGTACTAATAGGTAAAGCCACCTGCGAGGGTGGCTTTTTATTTTGTATGATCAAGTACTTTATTTAATGGATGCTGCCAGTTCCGCAATGTTGATCGTTTTCCTGATTTCACGAATGAGATCATGCGCATACCCATACTTATCCTTATCATAATGGAACAGGTCTATTACCACCAATTGCAGGTCCGTAGGCTTTTTTGTTGCATCCCAGAAGTCAGGGTTCGGTCTTATTACTTTTCTTTCTGCACCGTTGATGGCAGGCTGATTCTTTTCAGCAGTGCTCATGGTAGCCAGCTGATCTCTAAAACCCTGCAGCCGCTGTATAAAACCATCCAGGTATTTCCTGTGCTCTTCCAGTTCTTTGGCTTCGTTCTTTTTCAGATCCTGCTCCTGCTTTGCAAAATATTCTTTAGTCTTCTCCCATTTCACCTTTGCTTCCTCAGGATTGGTTTGCGCATAAAGATCAAGGCCTTCCTTAATATCTTTCAGGGAAGCATCCTTGGTCTTCATCCATTGCTGATAGGCAGAACCTGAAGTCTGATTCTCCTTTATCTTCTTTATATCCTCTTCCAGTTCTTTAATGTGCATTTTTAAGCCATCTTCTTTTGTCACATAAACGAACAGGGGCTTTTTATTTTTTGTGATCACCAGGTAACCTCCTTCCAGTACAGGGCAACCCGCAATCTCATCCACCACGGCACGCTCCTGGAATCCGCCTTCGTTATATACCCCCCTGTTCAGCCAGGAAGAAAGATCATTGAACCATACCTTGATGCTCGGCCCTTCTACAGCCCTTTCAGGCGCAGGATTGGTTTTGGTGTAAGTATATTCACGCATCAGCAGATCACATTCACCGGCCATCATTTTCTTTCCCGTAGTTGTTGTATTCACGCCGCAGGAACCATTGGAACAAACCATAGCATACACTTTCACTTCATATCCTTTGGGTGGGTTGAGACAGGGCGTTTTACGGATCAGCTCCATGAAATTGTGCATATTCATGCGCATGGCATTCATTTGCACATCCGTGAATCCATGGTATTTTGCGTTAGTGGGATGCAGTTTGGCAGGACCAGGCAGGTATTCACCCTTTGCCGTATACAGCATCCTTTTGGGCTGAGCCATAGCTGCCGACGCAGCCAATAACAATAACAAACAGCATGCAGATAACTTCATTTTACAAAGCTATCCGGCATGCTGTTCAAACATATTTAAATTGGCATGGACAGTCAATTACACAGGCTGAACCGCATATTCCTCCTGTGCTTATTTCACAGAGGCTGCCAGTTCTGCAATATTCAGCGTTTTCCTGATCTCACGGATCAGATCATGCGCTAACCCCTCTTCTTTCTCATGATAGAAATAAAGATCGATGATCACCAGCTGAATATCTGTGGGCTTTCTTACAGGATCCCAGAATTCCGGGTTTGGCTGCACCACCTTCAGATTGTTACCATTCAGGTAAGGTTTTTTCCTTTCTTCAGGTGACAAGGCCGCCAACTGGTCCCTGAGATCCTGTAAGCGCTTTTCAAAAGCACCGACTGCTTTTTTATTCTCCTGTATTTGCCCGGCTTCCTGCTTCTTCATGTCCTCTCCCATTTTGTCGAAATCAGCTTTTGTCTTTTCCCATTTGGCTTTGGCACCGGCAGGGTCCGTCTTCGCCAGCACATCCAGCCCTTCCTTAATGGCTTTGAGCGTAGCATCTTTGTCTTTCAGCCATTGCTGATAAGCAGAACCTTTACCATGGATCTCCGTCATTTTTTTCACATCATCCTCGGCATCCTTGATCAGGATCTTATGCACTTCTTCCCTGGTCACATATCTGTACAGCGGTTTCTGGTTTTTGGTGATCACCACATAGCCTCCTTTCAACACAGGGCATCCGGCAATATGGTCAATCACTTCTGGCTCCTGGTATCCCAGTTTGTCCAGGTTATGCCTTCCCAGGCCATGCCTGAGATCATTGATCCACACATGGATGCCCGGGCCTTCATCTGCGCGCCTGGGAGTTGGATTGCTTTTGGTACTATAATATTCGCGTATCCGGAGCCCGGTAAAACCAGCCATTGGTTTCTGATTGTAACAGCTACCATCTCCGCAAACCGAGGCCCATACACCAACTTCATACCCCTTTGGAGGATTCAGACAGGAAGTTTTGTGCATCAGCTCCATGAAGTTGTGCATGTTCTGACGCATGGTATTCACCTGGGCGGCAGTGAACCCATGACTGGATGCATAATAAGCAGGGATCTGAGCAGGGCCAATATGATAAACGCCCTTCTCTTTGTGATGGATAAACTTTTCCTGCGCTGTCCCGCTTGCTGCATTAAGCAACAGAACGGCAGACAGTAAACAGGCTCCTGATCTTTTCATATTCGTATCATTACAGGTTAACAATAAAGAACCTGTAAAGCTATTCAGGGAGCGGCTCACGGGAACATTATCACTACCGGAATGATGATCGATTTGACTGAACTGCCGGAATATCAAAACCTCTATTCATAACGCAGCGCTTCGATAGGATCCAGCCTGCTGGCCTTCTGCGCCGGATAATATCCGAAGAATACACCAGTAACGGCACAAACGAGAAAAGACAATATGATGGAGGATTGTGAAACCAATGTTGGCCAGGAAAGAAATGTAGTGATCAGCTGCGAAGCCAGGATCCCCAGCAATACCCCGATGATCCCACCTGTTACACTGATAAGAATAGCTTCCACTAAAAACTGCAAAAGGATATCGATGCCACGCGCACCGATAGACATTCTCAGACCAATCTCTTTGGTACGCTCCGTTACAGATACGTACATGATATTCATGATACCGATCCCTCCCACCACCAGCGAGATGCCTGCAATGGCAGTGAGCAGCACGGTAAGTAATTGACTGGTAGAACTGAAGGTATTGATCAGCTCCGCCTGCGTTCGCACACTGAAATCATCGGGATCTCCCTTCTTCAGTTTGTGCTCAGCACGCAGGATCTCACTGATCTCCTGTACAGCATTGTCTGTACTGTTCTCATCGATGGCAGACGCATAGATATTCTGTATCCAGGTAATGGCGAGGATCCGCTTCTGCACGGTGGAAAATGGCGCTACAATGATATCGTCCTGATCCTGACCGAATGCATTTTCTCCTTTCTCTGCCAGCACACCAATTACTTTGAAGGGGATCTTATTGAACCGTATGATCTTGCCAACGGGATCTTCTCCGGAAGTGAAAAGGTTTTCCACCACGGTTTGTCCGAGTAAGCAAACCTTCGCAGCATTGTTCTCATTCTCATCAGAGAACACGATGCCGTCTTTCAGTTTCCAGTCGCGGATCTGCAGGTAATCGGGGTATACACCCTGCACAGTGGTAGGCCAGTTGGCTCCTGCATAGATCACCTGCCCACGGCTTTGCACGGCTGGCGACAAGGCAGAAATATATTGCGCCTGTTTACCCACAGCCGTAACATCTGTGAGTTTGAGAGATTGCACACTGCCGGATTCAAGTCTGGCGCCTCCGCCGACTGACTGGTTGCTCTGCGGCCTGATGGTGATCATATTCGATCCCATGCTGGATAGCTGGTCCTGTATGCTTTTTTTGGAACCCTGACCAATAGCCACCATGGTGATCACAGCCGCCACGCCAATGATGATACCCAGCATGGTGAGAAAGGCGCGCAGCTTGTTGCGAAGCAGCGCCTTCATGGCAATTCTGAACAGATTTAGAAAATTCATAGCGGCTGTTTAATAATCTTCAGCAACAGGAAGGCTTGCCAGCACTTCTTTTGCCGAGCGTATATTTTCATTCTTACTGTCGCGGACCACTTTGCCGTCTTTCAGCATGATGGTCCTGCTACTGAAAGAAGCGATATCCGGTTCATGCGTTACAAACAGGATGGTCTTGCCCTGCTGATTCAGATCCTGCATCAGTGCCATGATCTCGTAGGAGGTGCGGCTATCCAGATTGCCCGTGGCCTCATCCGCCAGGATCATTACAGGATCATTCACCAGGGCCCGCGCGATGGCCACACGTTGCTGCTGTCCGCCAGACAGCTGGTTGGGCAGGTGATCCATTCGATTGGCGAGGTTCACTGCTTCAAGCGCTTTCACGGAACGTTCATGTCTTTCCTTCGCAGAAATGGTATTGTTATAATAAAGCGGCAGCTCCACATTTTCCAGCGCCGATGTCCTGGCCAGCAGGTTATAACTCTGGAACACGAAGCCGATCTTACGATTGCGAAGCTGCGCCAGTTCATTGCGGTTGAGATTTCCGATATCCACACCATCCAGCAGGTATGTGCCACTACTGGGCTTATCCAGCGCACCCAGGATATTCAGCAGGGTGGTTTTACCCGATCCGCTGCTGCCCATGATGGTAACAAACTCTCCTGCTTCCACCGTGAAATGCACGCCTTTCAGGGCACGTACAATTTCAGCCCCCATGCGGAACTCGCGTTTCAGATCTGTTACTTCCAGTATGATTGCAGGCATATGACTTGTTTGAAATGTTACCTTGGTCTGTTGCCACCACCTCCACCGCCACGGCGGGCTGGCATGAAGGGGCTCCTTACATTATTGTTTCCGGCCGGAGCCGCACCAGGCTGAACAATGCCAGTGATCACTGTGTCCTGCGTTGTGAGCCCATGCAATACCTGCACATTGGCATCATCCGATAAACCGACCTGTATCATGCGCCGCGAGATCACCTGCTTATTCTTCAGCCAAACAACAGCTCGTTTAACCTTTTCCGTTATACCGGTACTGTCTTTCATTGCAGGTCTCTCCTTCTTCAATGCAGAAGTATCTGTATTATTCCGGTTGCGTTTGCCACCTTCACCGGCAGGCCTGCCTTCGATGGTATAATGCTTCAGCATGGATGAATCAGGAGTAAACTTGATGGCTTTGGCAGACACCAGTAATACATTGTCTGCTTCCTTTGTATACACGGTGATGCTGGCGGTCATACCCGGCTTTAACTTCAGCTGTTCATTGGGAGCATCTATCAATGTGGCATAGGTGACAACGTTGGAAGAAATACTGGGCTGCAGCCTGATCTCTTTTACAGTTCCCTCAAACTCATCATCAGGATACGCATCCACGGAAAAAACAACCCGCTGCCCCTTCTTCACATTACCGATATCCGCTTCATCAACAGCGGCCTGTACCTGCATGCGCGAGAGGTCCTTTGCAATCACGAACAAAGTGGGCGCATTCAGGCTGCTCACAACGGTTTGCCCCACACTCACATTCCTGCTCAATACCGTGCCATCGATAGGCGAATAGATATCTGCCAGCGCCAGGTTACGGTTGGCAGTCTTCAGTTGCGCTTCCGCACTCAGTACATTGTCTTTAGCCGCATTCACCTGGTAGAGGGCTGTTTCATATTCAGCACGGGAGATGGCGCCCACATCCAGCAATTGTTTCTGCCTGTTGAAATTGCTCTGCTGATAAGTGAGATTGCTCCTGGCCTGTTGCAGGGAGCCAGTGAACTGCTGCACCTGTGCATCCAGCAGGATCTTATCCAATGTTGCCAGCAGCTGGCCTTTCTTTACTACAGAATTGAAATCAGCATACACGTTTTTGAGAGTGCCCGATACCTGGGTTCCTACCGAAACCGTGTCCACCGGTTGAATGGTTCCTGTGGCTGTAATACTTATAGCTACAGAGCCATAGGATGGCAGTTCAGTTTCCAGCATCACCATTTCTTCTTTCTCCCGGAACTTCCAAAACCATATTGCCCCGGCGGCCAGCACCAGGATCAGCAGGATGATCAGCCATTTCCATTTTTTCATACGTTCTGTTTTCTGTTGCCAATACTATAAGCTCACCGGCGTGCCGGTATAAAAATCATATACTTTGTGATTCATGATAGCACTGTACTTGGCCTGGATAAAATTCTGCAATGCCTGCACGTACAGGTTCTTCTGCGTAAGCAGGTCCACCATGTTCACAGCGCCCAGTTTCAGTTGTTCATTGGTAATATCCATGGTCTGCTGCGAAACCCGCAACTGTACTTCCGCTACATTGTACTGGTTGCGCGCATTGAGCAGTGCGATGTATGCCTGCTCCACCGCCTGATCGAGTGTAGTGAGGGATCCCTGCAAACTTATCTTCGCCTGTTCTATCTGGATCTTCGATAATTCAATATTGGTTTTATTGATACGGTTGTTGAAGATGGGAATGGCCATGCTCAGGCCTGCACGCTGGTAGAAGTTATTGTTGAGTTGCGGGAAATAGGCTTCATCCCTGTTATCGGAATAACCGGTGCTGAGCGCGCCGTTGAGAGAGATCACGGGACGCCTTCCTGCCTTCGATTTCTCCAGTTCAAATTCAGCCACCCGCACATTGAGCTCGTTGGCCCTGATCTCCGGCCAGTTGCTCAAAGCTTTCTGTTCCGCATCGGGCAATGGTGTTACTACGGGCGACATATACAAAGTATCCGGCACCACCACATCGAAATTGACCGATGAATTCAATTGCAGCAATTGTTTCAGCGTGATCAGATTCTGCCTGTATGCGTTGCGGGCCGTCACGATATTGAATTGATCATTGGCCACCTGGCCTTCGAACTGAATGAAATCCTTTTTTGAGATACTGCCTGCATCAAACCTTTGTTTGCCCTGCGTCAGCTGTGCCTGCGAAGTAGTGAGCAGGTCTTCCAAGTAAATGATATTTTCTTTGGCGAGTAAGATATTGAGATAGGCCTGGGTGATCTGGATGGTCACATCTTTCATGGCTGTCTGGATATCCAGGTCAGACATCTGTAATTGCAGCTCCTTTTGTTTGATATCATTTTTCAGGTAACCGCCATTGTAGAGCGTAACATTGGAGTTGAGAGAGTAGTTGCTGGAAAAATTTGCCTGTGTCTGAAAACCGCCTACCACCGGATCTGCATTCTTGCTGTTCACCAGGCTCTGGCTCATGGAGCCGGAGAGACTGGGGTACCGGGCGGCTTTTGACAGCAGCAATGCTTGTTCCGTGCTGAGCCGGGCCTGTTCCAGGGTGCGGACCTGCAGGTTGTTACGGGCTGCGTAATTGAGACAGGTGGCCAGGTCCCATTTGAGGTCGCGGCGATCCAGGGTATCACTGTTCTGCGCCAGTGACGCGGTTTGAAGAAGCAGGCCGCAAATGGTACTGATAGCAATTCCGGGCAATTGTTTCCACATATACAAACTGTTTTAGGCTCCGGGAAATTGCCGGAGGCATAACGTTCAGGTTGAAAGCCATTACAGTTTGAGTAAAAGGGGGTTGGAACTATCAGGGGGTATATCCTAAAGATAATTCATTTTACCCTAAGCAAAGCAGATGCCCTGCTGGTAACCGTGAGCAATAACAATTGATTAAAAAGTTACCTTCATGGCATGTTTGATTTCCGGTTAAAAGTATTCCATACGGTAGCCACCAGGCTGAGCTTTACAAAAGCAGCGGAAGAACTGTTCATCACACAGCCTGCTGTAACCAAACATATCCACGAGATAGAACAGCATTTCAAAGTGAAGCTGTTTGAGCGGGATGGCCGGAAAGTGAAGCTGACCGCAGCCGGACAAACATTGCTCCGCCATACCTCGGAACTGTTTGCCCTCTATCGCAACCTGGAGTTTGAAATGCATACGCAGGCCGATAAAAAAGCAGGCCGCCTGCGCGTAGGCGCCAGCACTACTGTTGCACAATATGTATTGCCTCCGGTGCTCGCTTCCTTTCACCAGCAATTCCCGGATATCAGGCTCACACTTACTACCGATAATACAGAACAGATCGGGCAGTCCTTACAGCAGCACCAGGTGGATCTCGGCATCATCGAAGGAAGGGCAAAGAACAATGCGTTCCGCTACACGCCTTTTTTAAAAGATGAACTGGTGCTTGTGGCAAATGCAAACAATCCACTTTTAAAGAGATCCATCAAAACCGAAGAGCTGCTGAAACTGCCGCTGCTGCTGCGCGAACCAGGCTCCGGCACGCTGGAAGTGATTGCACATGCATTAAAGCCATTGGGCATTAAGATCTCCCAACTGAAAAAGGAAATGCAACTGAGCAATACAGAGAGTATCAAAGGGTATCTTCAACACAGCCATTGTATGGCCTTTCTTTCCAGGCACGCCATTCAGAGCGAGCTGGAACAAAGAACGTTCAGCATCATCGATGTAAAAGGATTGGTGATCCAAAGGGATTTCAATTTCATTACTCCTCACGGCGAGACCGGCGCGCTGGTAAATCTCTTCATGCAGTTCGCACTCACTCATAACCTGAAGTAATCGATCATTACGTTTTACCATTTCCCGGGGAATACATATTGGCGGAACTTGCAGTCCTAATCAGGGGTTATGAACAATATAAGAACTGCAGGAAGTGATAAGTTTTCAGACAGGCACCTCAGTACCCGGCAAATTGTTTTCATTGCTATGGCAATACTATCCGTGAGTGGATGGATACCTGCTCCGGCAGCGCTCTTGCTGGGATTGGTAATTGCCCAGCTGACGGGACATCCCTGGCCGCAATTGAATCACAAGGCCACGCAATGGTTATTGCAGGCATCGGTAGTGGGGCTGGGCTTCGGGATGAACGCGTTTGCCGCGCTGGAGGCAGGAAGAACAGGATTCGGGCTCACCCTCGTTTCAATAATATGTACACTCGGCGCCGGCATGATGCTGGGCAAATGGATGAATGTGGACAGGAAAACAGCCTGCCTGATCGCGGCAGGTACGGCGATCTGCGGAGGCAGCGCCATTGCGGCGGTGGGTCCGGCCATTGGCGCGAAGGAGAAGCAATTGTCGGTGGCACTGGGAACGGTTTTCATATTAAACGCAGTGGCTTTGTTCCTGTTCCCGGTGGTGGGACATCTGTTTGAATTATCACAGCAGCAGTTCGGGCTTTGGAGCGCTGTTGCCATTCATGATACATCTTCCGTGGTGGGGGCCGGCAGCCGGTATGGGCAGGAGGCGCTGGAAGTGGCAACCACTGTAAAACTGGCGCGGGCGTTGTGGATCATTCCGGTGAGCCTGCTGGCATCTTTTGCATTTAAACAACGCGGTAAGAAGCTGGCGATCCCCTGGTTCATCGGGCTCTTTCTGCTGGCGATGCTGGCCAATACATTTATTCCGGCGGTGCAGCCGATCAGTGCGGTGATGACGACCATTGCAAAACACGGGCTTACGCTTACGCTGTTTCTCATCGGGTCGGGATTATCTGGTGAAGTGTTACGTAATGTTGGTGTCAGGCCGCTGGTGCAGGGGATCATTACCTGGGTGATCATTGCCACCTGCACATTGTTCTTCATTAAACATTTCGCATAGTCTTCATAGTTATATCATATAACTTAAAAAGATAAGCCGCTCCAGTTGGAGCGGCCGATCTTCTCATGTACCCGCAAGGTGGACAATCTAACCCGCGAATTATTTTTTGGCCCACCAGAGGGGGGTCAGGGCATTATCTAAGCCTCCAAGTTGTTGCATAGCCTGTTCATACCCTTTCACGTTGGTATTCCTCAGTGAAGCAGGATATTTCAGACGTTGAGGTAAGAATTTCACACTGCTGCTCATATAATTTCCGGAATTGAGATCTGGCATATTGTTCAGCACATCCTCTGTATTTGGATTCTCGAAGAAAGGAAGCGACAGTCTGCGTTTGTCACTCCATGCTTCTAGTGGCAACCAGGGAAGCTGAGCGATATATTTCTGAGTGATGATCTTTGTAAGCTGATCATTCTTTACAGTACCGTTTTTGTACAATGTATTTACGGGGTACAGAATAGTGGCAGTTCCTGCAGTGTTAGTATAACCATTAACATAATTAACGGTATAACTTGCAGGAGGCTCAGTTACGTGATCCCATTTTACAGAAGTACCCAGTCTGTTGTAGCTTTCGCTTGCCAGATAATCTGCAGCGAAAGAGCTTACACCCCAGTAACTGAAGTTAGCTTCAATTCCTGCTTTGTATGCTGCTTCTCCTGACATCGGAACAGTCCAGTTACGTACAGCAGCTTCAGCAATCAGGAAATAAGTTTCCCATGGGCCGAAGAAGAGGCGTTTGTTGGTACTTGTTCTGAATTGGTTGGCCAGTCTGGGAAGGCCACCTGCATTGTTTCTCCATTCGTTGCGTGTACCTGGGGCTCCCCATGCACCGCCATTGGTACCATTGAAAGTGAAAGCAGCTTCCAGATTCCGGCCGGTATTAGGAGCACCTGCAGCCAGATCATATGCAGTAACATCCCAGTTACCAATTTTTGCAGTAGCAGGATTGGTAAAGTCTCCAGGAATTGGGAATGCTTTGTATGCACGTGGGTCGATAGAGTAAGGCAGACCATCCAGGAAGTAGCCGGCAAATGGATCGTTGCTTTTGGCAGAGAATTGTTCTGTCAGCAATAAACCGGCATAGTTAGCAGGCTTGATATATGATGCAAATGAAGGAGCCAGTTGATCAGCAGAAGGAATACCACCGAGGCCAACAAACATATTCTCGAGTGTTGTGCTCAAACTTTGCCAGTTCCAGGTACGGCTCATTACACCAGTGAGTGGGCTATAGCCATCTTTTTCCTGAACCTGAAAAGCATCATCCCAATTAGTGAGCAATGGTTTGGTAACAGCATCTTCAAATTCCGATTTGGCTTTATCCGGGTCAACTTCAGACAAGCGCATTGCCAGACGAAGACGCATGCTGTTGGCATACTTCTGCCATTTTGCAAAATTGTATCCATAAGCCGGATCCCAGTCTTTCACTGCATCGGCGTTGCCCGCAAGATCAAGTTTAGCACTTGCATCTTTCAGTTCGTCGAGTATATGATAGTATACAGTTTTCACATCAGAAAAATCCGGGTTCACGCCCTGAAAGCCATTGATGGGAATGGGGCCAAAGTTATCTGTCATTTCACTCAGCAGGTAAGCGCGCCAGATACGGGCCACCTGTTTGAGGTTTTCATTGTATGGCCATGCAGTGCCGTTACCTTTCTTTTTATCAGCAATTTCTATTGCTGTAGCAGCGCTATTGAGCCATCCGGAGATGTAACGATAATAGTCTGTATTGTAACCATCATTCTGTCCGCCGGAATTGAAACCGCTTCCGTCCCATTCAAACCTGGCGCCATCTTTCCAGTAAATTACAAAAATGCGCTCTGCAATATGCGGGTCCATCTGCGCCCCAACAATGGCGTTATTGAGGAAGTATTCCACTTCCACCTGGCTGTCATTCGCCTGTTTAGGGTTCACACCCAACTCATCGAACTTCGAGCAGGAAGAAGCCAGCAGGGAGGCTGACAGAAACAGTGCTGAAGATATTTTTAATGTTTTCATTTTAAATTCGGTTTCAGTGATTAGAAACTTAGCATCAGGTTGATCAGGAAAGAGCGGGTTGTAGGAGGAGCATAATACTCAAAGCCCACAGCACTACCACCTGTAGCAAAAACAGATTCAGGATCCACGCCATTCAGATGGCTGGTGATCAGCCACACATTGTTGCAGCTAACGCCCAATTTTGCACGCTGTATAGGTGTTCTGCCCAACATCTTCTTAGGGAACTCATAGCTGAGCTGAACGTTGCGTAGACGAATATTAGTAGCATCATAAATATTAGCTTCCGTGATACCAAGATTTGATACACCTGCGACAGCGTTCCAGTAGCGTTGAGGCGTAACCGCCGTAGTGTTGGTTTCATAACCACCACCTGATTTTGCAACTACACCGTCCACGACAAAGTCCGCACGGTTTCCACCCGGCGCAGTAACAGCCGCAACACCACTTTGCTGCAAATCAGCATTGGTACCGGAGAAGATCTGGCCACCAAACCTTCCATCAACAAGGAATCCAAGATGCCAGTTTTTGTAGGCAAAGGTGTTGGTTATGCCAAGCAGCGCTTTCGGTTGCT
Source organism: Pseudobacter sp. (assembly GCF_051955275.1). Classification (NCBI taxonomy): domain Bacteria; kingdom Pseudomonadati; phylum Bacteroidota; class Chitinophagia; order Chitinophagales; family Chitinophagaceae; genus Pseudobacter; species Pseudobacter sp. Next base: position 27,852 of record NZ_JBQCGW010000211.1, read on the forward strand.
GGTTACCCAAGCGAACGATAGTGGGGGAACGCTGTGGCAGCCCCTGTGCTGTGAGTAATAATTTACCATAATCAGCACTTCCTTTATCTGTTACACGAACAAACTGACTGCCATAGATCTCACCAAACAGTTTGCCTGCTTCTGCTACTACCGCAGCATCATCGAATGCCTGGAGATTATAGATTTGCACATCATCCTTTGGATAGATTTCGAGTACAGTGTTTTTGTTGGTAGAGAAATTCACATTCACATTCCAGCTTAGCCCATTCGGATTGGTAAGAATTTTTGCATCTGCAGCGATCTCAAATCCTTCATTCCGGATCCTACCTGCATTGATCCTCTTAAAGTCATAACCACTTCCAGGATCCATCGGCAGATTGATCAGTTGATTTGATGCTGTTGTTCTGTAATAGCTGAAATCGAGTCCAACTCTGTTGTTCAGGAAGCGCAACTCGGCACCTAACTCCAGAGACCTGATCAATTCATTGGTGACAGTAGAATCGAATTTTGTATTATCACGTTTTGCAACTGTTCTGCCATTTGCATCGCGCTCGATAACATAAGTATTGTAGAGGTTATAAGGAGGCATATCGTTACCCACTTCAGAAATTGATCCGCGGATCTTACCATAGCTCAGCCAGGAAGGTAATCCTTTCAGGTGCTCGGTAAAGATATATGACAGGCTGATTGAAGGATAGAAGTAAGAACGGTAATTTTTTGCAAGCGCAGAGCTCCAGTCGTTACGGAAAGTACCTTCCAGATAAAGATAACCATCCCAGTTCAGCCCTACAGTTCCATACACGGAATTGATCTTCTTATCCCTTACTTTATCAGTAATGCTAACGGGGTCCTTACCATTGGTACCGAGGAAAAGATCAGGCACCTGCAGTTCACCAACGTTTAGTTCTAATTGGCTCCATTGCTGGTCCATCAGGTTACCACCCAAAGCCGCAGTACCGCCCAGTTTACCGAAAAGATTGTCTTTTTTGGCCGTAATGAGGGTGCTGTAGTTGAATTCCTTAAAGCTTATCTTGCCATTGGAATAGCGGCCTGTTCTACCGAGCGGGCTGCCTGCGTATAATTTGTTATCCAGGTCTGTGTTATACATATCCCCACCCGCTTTGATCTCTGCATCCAACCATTCAGTGAACTGGTATTTGATAGATCCATTGAGGATAAAGCGATCGCGGTCATCCATATTCGTGCGGTACTTTGCGTTCCAGTAAGGATTCACCTGGCTGCTCAGATCGTTCCACCAGTACATAGTACGATCTGGTTTTACTGCGTTTTTAAACTGTGTAACATCCACCGTTATAGGCATTCCCAGCAGCAAAGCAGAATAGTTATTTGCATTGGAACCAGCCTGTGGCCGGTTCACTGCCTTTGAATTTGAATACTGCACTTTGAAGTCTGTGCTCCAACGATCGTCCTTTCCGAATTTGGAAGTGGCCCTCGTCATCAGATTAACACGGGTAAGTTTAGCGCCAGGGATCACACTTTTATCATTGAGATAGTTCATGGAAGTGTACACGCTGGTGTTCTTGTATTGCTGTTGGAGAGAAACAGATTGATTATGGTTAACGCCAGTTCCATAAAAAGCGTCCACGTTATCGTATGCCCTGAGATTCTCTTTCTGGCCATTCCAGTTGGTCACTTCCTGACCTTCAATCTTCGGTCCCCAGTTGAATGCATTATTCTTATCGTTTGCATAAACACCATTGTTTCCCTGAGCAAAACTGGACTGTCTTTCCGGAAGCATCAGAATTTTTTCAAATCCCAGGGTGGAACCGACAGTAATACCCAAACCATTTACTTTTCTGCCCGATTTAGTAGTGATGAGGATGGCTCCGTTACCGGCGCGGCTACCATACAACGCTGCAGAAGCTGCACCTTTAAGTACTGAAATACTTTCAATATCTTCTGCATTTATATCAGCCAGGCCATTCCCCATATCCATTTGCGGATTGAAGAAATCGTTGTTTTCAACACCTGTAAAGTTATCGATGGGAATACCATCTACAACAATCAGCGGCTGGTTGGAACCGGTGAGGGAGTTCATACCACGGAGCACGATCTTGGAGGAACCCGCAGGTCCATTGCTGGAGCGGATCACCTGGAGACCGGCAACGAGGCCACTCAAAGAATTGGTGATGTTCGGTTCGCGGACATCAGCCACGGTACGGCCTTTTACTTCCTGTACAGCATATCCGAGTGATTTTTTCTGGCGGCGGATACCCAGTGCCGTTACAACCACTTCGTCCAGGCCGGCGGCAGCATTCTGGAGGGTCACGTTAACCCCGTCAGTTGCGCTCACTTCCTGTGTGCCGAATCCCACGGCGCTGATCACAAGTGTTGCTCCGCTGGCAACCTGGATGCGGAAAGCACCCTGGCCATTCGAAGCTGTCTGATTGCTGGTCCCTTTCTCGGCAATGGTTGCAGAAGCAACAGGATTACCTGTTGAATCCTTCACTGAGCCGGAAACCCATTTTTTCTCCTGTGCGTTCGCTGTGAGGCAGCTTAATGCGGCGAAGAACGCGCATAGCACAAGGCGGCATAGCATTTGTCTCATGCAGTGTGTATTGTTTGGTTTAATAATGGTGCAGACCTCCCCTGCGTAAAGGGCCTGCACGTTGAGCCTTCCAATCAGGCGGTCAATAATTTATGACTTCTTCTATGTGACCTGATGCTATCAAAATGTTCCATCACCAGGGCTGCGCCTCCCAATCGTTCGGCTTCATACCCTAACTGAGAAATCATGATCTCGATGTTCTCTGCAATGCGCGGAATGCAATGTTCATTCAAGGCCTGCTGTATCGGCGCCAGCCAGATCCTTCCTGCCAGTGCCCCTCTCCCGCTGAGCACTATCAGCTCAGGATTGAGTACATGGATCAGGATGGCAATACCACGCCCGATATGATAAGCAGCCTGCGATATCAGTTCCACCGCATATTTATCACCTTTGTTGGCCGCGTCCATGATCGCACGGAACGTTTCCTCCACCTTCTCTTCACTCAGGTTCTTCAAAGTGGAGGTCCTGCCCTGCTGCAATCCGTTGATGGCCTTTTCAGCGATCACCAGTAAAGAGGTCTCCGTTTCCAGGCAACCCATCTTTCCACAGTTGCAGATCTTTTCATTGGTGAATAATGGAATATGGCTGAACTCACCCGCAAACCCGTTGGTGCCGCGGAAAAGACCTCCGTTCAGGATCAATCCCAGTCCAATACCCCAACCGATATTCACCACCATGGCATTCTTCTTATCGCGTGCCGCGCCCAGCCTCAGTTCCGCCAGCGCTATCAGGCTGCTGTCGTTCTCAATCTGCACCGGTAACCCGGTTATCCGCTCAATATGACTCACGATGCTTTCTGCACCCGACTGTAAAAAAGTATAGTTGATCCCCTTCGTTACATCCACAAAACCAGGCATGCCGATACCAATGCCTGCTATCTTTTCCCTGGGTATTCCGGATTTGCTGATGAAAGAATCGAGGAACTGTGCTAGTTTGTGAAGCGAATCCGACTGGTTGCTGAGATCCAGTTCCAGCTTGTCGATCTCTCCCACATACTGATGATGCATATTCTGAATGCCCACCTGCGTGATGAACTGGTCCATCGCTACCGTTACCACAAACATGATGTCGGATTTCAGAGAGTACATCTGGGGACGGCGGCCACCGGTTGAATGGGCGTGGCCGGATTCGATAACAACGCCTTCCTCCATCAGTTCAGACAGTGCTTTGGCTGCATAAGGCAGGCTCTTCTCTGTAAGTGAACTCAACTCGGCACAGGACAATTCCCTCTTGAAATACAGATGTTTGATCAGGCTCTGCTTATACAGTTGCTGCTTCTCCGACACAAGCGATAGTTTAAGTTGATGTTAAATTTGACTGTTAAAATAGAAAACTTCTTAAATAAATCCAAAAAGTTTTTGATTAATTTATCAAGTAACCCCCACTATTGAAACTAGAGAAGTTGAAAAAGACCCGCTTTTTGGCGGACGAACACCCTTTCCGGCAACACGGAGCAGCGTAAGTTTGAGTAAATTAAAAGCTGAAAATTATGTACCTGCATAACAAGACCGCCATCATTTATGGCGCTTCGGGAGCTATTGGTAGTGCAATCACCCGGGCCTTTTACAAGGCTGGCGCAAATATAATGATGGTGGCCCGAAATCAGGAAAAACTCCGGCGCGTGGCAAATACCATTTCTGCTGCGGATGGCCGCATTGAAACAGCAGCGCTTGATGTACTGGATCAGGCAGCCGTGGTGAAACATGCAGACAGTGTGGCAGCAAAAGCAGGCCGGATCGACATCTCAGTGAATGTGACCGGCACCTTTCATATCCAGGGAGTGAGTTTCCCTGATCTGTCGCTCGAGGATTTTATGTTCCCCGTTAACACGTATATCCGCTCAAATTTTATCACGGCGCAGGCAGCGGCCAAACATATGATCCGGCAGAAAAGCGGGGTTTTGCTCAGTATCTCCACACCCGGTTCAAAATTACCGGGCCCCGGTTTCATGGGGTATGGGCTCGCCTGCTCAGGTATCGAAGCCCTTAACCGGCATTTTGCCGGTGAGCTGGGTCAGTACGGGATCAGGTCTGTCTGTCTCCGCCCGGATGCCATGCCCGAAGCCGGCGCCCACGGTTCCTATAGTAATGAAGTATTTGCAAAAGCAGCAGGCGGCGCAGGGATCAGCATCGAAAGCATGCTGGAACAACATGCGCAGGCCAATACACTTTTAAAACGACTCCCTACCCTGGATGAAGTTGCCAACACGGCTGTTTTCATGGCTTCGGATCTGGCCAGCGCCATCACCGGAACTGTGGCCAATCTCACTTGCGGCTCATTGGTGGACTGAGTCTGGGTATTCTGATAAGCGGATAGCTGAATTCTACGTAATATATATTATCATTACGCGACCAATATTTATGTAGAAAACACAGCTCCATGATAGCCCTGTTAAGAATCTTATTATTTATTGCACTCACTACGCTCAACGTAGAGTACCTGGTCAATCGAGAGAGCTCTACCCTGTTGCTCATGCTGGCGATTGCCATTGAAGTGGCACTGATTTATTTTCTTATCATTCCTCTTATTAAAAAACTTATCAGAAGATGATCTCAGCTTTATTTGTGATCGGCACGCTCATTATTGTGTTTCTTTATTTCAGAGCCAACTGGGCCACCATCCGCTCTGGAGGCAATATGATTGCGTCCGGAAAATTCTGGTTCGGGATTTTTGTCCTCGTTTGCGGACTGATCATATCCGCCGTTCAGCCATTCACCATGGAGCGTGTGGATGCCGGCCATGTAGGCATCAAGGTAAACCTCACGGGCGATGACCGCGGTGTGAGCAAGTTCGAATACAAGACCGGCTGGGTGATCTACAATACCTGGATCAGCAAACTCTATGAGTTCCCCACCTTCCAGCAGCATATCGATTACCCGGAACAACAGGTGATCACCAAAGGTGGTTTCTCCGCAACCATCAAACCCAGTTTCAACTACGCACTGAAGCCGGGTGATATCGGCGATATGTTCTCCAATCTCCGTTTAGATGTAAAGCAGATTGAACAGCAGTGGCTTCAGACAGCCATCGTGGGTACGGTGAATGACGTAGCTAACAAATGGGCGGTGGACGATATCTTCAATCAAAGGGAGCAATTTGAATCCGACATTGTTGCCGAAGCGAATAAAAGAGTGGCAAAGTGGTTTACCATCTCCCAGTTAAGGACCAATATCACACCGCCTGAAGCGCTGCAACAATCCATTGAAGCAAAAACAAAAGCGATACAGGAAGTACAGGTGGCCGAAAACCAGCGCCTGGTGGCCATTGCGGAGGGCGACAGAAAAATTGCTCAGGCAAGGGCCGATAGTGCCGCCCAGGTAATTGCTGCCTCCGGCGAGGCCGAAGCCATCCGCAGAAAGCAGGTTTCACTGAACGGCACTTATATAGAATACCTTAAGATTCAGAAATGGGATGGACAACTGCCACAGGTGCAATCCGGGAACGGTGGTGGCATCATCCTGTCATTAGATAAGAAAAAAGATTAAGCCTCCAAGGCTTCCAGCTCTTTCATTTTACGGCTGCGTTGCATGATGGTCTCCCTATGCTGATGACCCCAGTTGTGCAACGCAGTCAATACTTCTTCTAACGTATCCGTATATTCGGTTACCTCATATTCCACCACAACAGGTTTGGCCTTTGTATCCACAGTGCGTCTCACAAAACCATTCAGCTCCAGGTCTTTCAACTCATTGCTCAATACCCT
>NZ_JBQCGW010000212.1:0-7685 GCF_051955275.1 Pseudobacter sp.
TGCCCCCGTGTTCATCAAAAACGGTGCGTATACAATTGAAGGTACCGTAATGGAACCGGCAAAAGCCTCTCTCAGTATCAATACCACAAAGGAAGAAAGGAAAGACAATCCCTGGGTCACCTCGGAAAAAGTGGAATTTTACATCGAGGGCGGAGAGGTAACCATTGCTGGATTACCACTGGCAACAGCAACAGTGAAAGCTCCCGGCAAGTCGCAGAAAGAATGGCTGTCCCTTCAGAAGAAGCTGAAGCCATTCCTGGAAAAAGAGAAGAAATCCTGGAACGATATGCTGCATGCAGCGGCAAAGCGTGATTCAGTAAACAGAAAAAGATTCAACGACCTCAATGAAGCGACCAAACTTCAGATCGACAGTGTTGAACTGTCTTACCTGTTAAAGAACCCCGCTTCACATGTTTCCCTGGGCCTGCTCAGGGATAAGGTCAGCACCAGATCACTGGCTGAGGAGAAAGAGAAATATGCAGCATTGTACAATGTGTTAGCTGACAATCTCAAACAAACCATCGTAGGTAAGAAGATGGGAGAGCAGATAGAAAGCGCTTTCAAGCTGGGTCCTGGACAGGATGCCATTGACTTTGTGCTGAACGATACGCTGGGTAACCCGGTGAAGTTATCCTCTTTCCGTGGAAAGTACGTCCTGCTTGATTTCTGGGCCTCCTGGTGCATTCCCTGCCGCTTCGAGAACCCGCATGTATTGAAGGCATACAACCGTTTCAAGGATAAGAATTTCACCGTGCTAAGTGTATCCCTGGAGAAACCCGGCGACCGCAAAGCATGGGTGGAAGCCATTGTGAAAGACGGTCTTCCCTGGAACCATGTAGCTACCCTCACCAAAGCAGACCAGGAGAGAATATGGGACCTGTACAATATTCAGAGCATCCCCATGAATTACCTGATCGATCCAAATGGAAAAATCGTGGCGGTTTATCTGCGAGGCGAAGCCTTACAGCAAAAACTGGAAGAAATTTTATAACGGGTCCGTACACTTATATACCCAGGGCTGTCCTTTTTTTAAGGGCAGCTTTTCTTTTATCTTTGAGTAATAATCAGATTATGGAATTCATAGCAGGCGATATCTTTTATCTCCAGGAACAGGGCAGTTACCTGGTCTTCAAATTACTGGTCAATGAAGAGGAATCCGACTGTTATCATCTGCTCAGTTATGAGCCACTGACTGATGCACCCACTGAGTTCGGTTTGGAATTTCTCACAGTATACTCCTATCATTCCACAATCTACAGCAAAGCATTTGCAGACGCCATTTACTTTGGTAATTACCCGGTAGTTGCCGAAGAGCTGACCGGCTATCATGAATACCTGCGTCAGACACAGGAACCAGCATATTGTGTGAACATTGCCAAAGAATATTACCAGACAGCTTTACGTCTGACCGGTATGAACCTTGATTTTCAAGCCATCGAAGAATATTCAAAGGCAATTGATCTTATTCCTCAGTTCTTTGAAGCGTTTGATAACAGGGCTTTCTGTAAGATGGACCTGGGATTTTATGAAGAAGCCATTGAAGACTTCCGTCAATCTTTACTTATAAATCCGGATAGTTTTCTCGCTGAATTTTCCATTGGAGAATGTTATTTCAAACTGGGGGATTATTTCAAAGCCAAAGAACAGTTTGAAATAGCTGCCAGGATCGAGCCTGCACATGAGGGGCTTAAATTTTACCTTGCGAAAGTGAATGCCCATTTAAGCAACGGGCTCCATTAATTCTTTTTATAATACTGCGCTTTGATCTCGGGGATCAGTGCAGCCAGCTTCTTCATTCTGGTTTCATCAGAAGGATGGGTGGAAAGGAATTCCGGCGTTTTTGATTTGCCGGTCACCTGCGCCATCCGTTGCCAGAAGGGAAGGGCCTCGGCGGGATCATAACCGGCCATGCTCATGAAGATAAGCCCCAGCTTGTCTGCTTCGCTTTCCTGGAGACGACTGTTGGGCAGTGCATAAGCCAGATTGGAACCGATCATATATAAGCCGAGGAACAATACCTGGGTTTCCTGTTTCTTTTCTTTAATCGCTTCCTGCAATACCAATCCTCCGAAATTCACCAGCAGTCCCTGGCTCATTCTTTCATTACCGTGACGGGCGATGGCATGTGCAATTTCATGCCCCATTACAAAGGCCAGTGCAGTTTCATTTTGCGTAACAGGCAATAAGCCTGTATATACTACCACTTTTCCACCGGGCATGCACCAGGCATTCACGATATTCTCATCGATGGTATTGAACTCCCATTTGAAAGTCTTCAGTTCCTTGTGCAGGTTATTCTGCTGCAGATACAGCTCAACTGCTTGCTGTATCTTTGTGCCGATTCCTGAAACCATCCGGGCGCGGATATCGGCAGGAGGCAGGGTAGCACTGACTTTCACGATAGAATCATATTCAGAGAAAGCCAACTCTTTGATCATGAAATCAGGCACCAGGTTCAATTGCTTGCGTCCTGTAACGGGGACTGTTTTACAGGCACCGGCAACGAGTGAATATATTGTAAGGGTTAGAATAAACCGGAATAAGGTTGTCATTTTTCGGATGATTATTTACGGGTTCTTACCAGCGTGTAAACAGTATTGTGTTTGTCAGTCAGTATGAGTATCCGTCCGCCTTTGATGGCTTCAAAAAAACTCATGAATTTTTCTGTTTCTCCTTTGAAACGATTGGTGAGCTCCATGTTCCAGTCGTATAATGTAAATTTCCCTTTGTATACCTGCCGGGAAAATTTCTGGTTGCCAACAACACCCGAAGCGCCGGCATGATCGCTCTGATAATTCCCACCATTGAGGAAAGTGAACTCATGTGCAATGGATGTGGCAGTAGCACCAGCGAAACCACCACTGTTCACATAGTAATAACTCAGAGAAGCATAATCACTGGCACTCCATTTACCAGCCAGTTCTTTTGCAGTGACGGCAAATTTATTCCTGAACTGCATATTGGCCGGTTTATCCCAGTTAAATTCGTCATTGTGATAAGCGCCGAATGAATTCTCATAATCCTGTTTGCTACCTGTAATGAATTCCAGGTAACGGCCGTTGCCATTTGAATAATGTTTTTTGAAGAGCACGATATGCACCGGTTTACCGGTTTCCTTATCAGTGGCATCCGCTTCGCAGAAAGCAATGGATTCAAAACTCTGGATGGGTTTCATTTCCAGGTTGCGGATATTATTGTAACGGGGAGCGATGAGGATATTCCAGGCATTGGCCAATCCGTCTTTCAGAACGGAATTGTAAGCATCTGCCCGGGCATTGGGATAATGCACAAGCACCTTGACATTTCCATTTTTCACTTCAGTCCAGTTTTCCCGGGTATTGCTGACCCAGCCATCATCCCAGGTAGTTTGCAGACCGGCATTATTCCCCGCCGGCTGTGCTGCAACAGAACTTGTTTGTGTATTGGTTGCGGGATCCGGTAGTTTCATTTCAATGCTGGCATTGAAATCTTCAATGGCCTGCAGGTAACCGGCATGATTTGTTCTGGCAACAATGCTTACACAATTATTCTGTCCGGAGATCACAGTAAGCAATACCATCATTTCTGCTCCGTTAAACGTGGCTTTGCCTCCGGCTGCCTGAACTTTCCAGCCGTTGCGCTCCTGAATATCTCCGCGCTGGGGGCCTGCAGTGATGGCATTGTCCTTTGCAACCAGGAGCTCCCAGTCGCTTTCCAGGTCTGCTTCCACACTACCTCTGCTGGCAGTACTTTTATACAGGCTGATCATGCACCAGGACTTATTGGCAGGATTTACCTGCGAATACGTGACACAGCTATTTCCATTTTCTTTTTTCCATGACCTGGGAGCAGCATAACTAACCAGGCCGTAAGATTCTTTCTGAGCCATGCAGGGTATCGCATACGCCAGGAACACCATAAAAACGACCGTAATTTTCATGCTTATTTTTGCATAAAACTACAATCCTGGCAGGGGGTGGCCAATCCCATAAAAAGGGGATTTTGATTAGCCGGGATTTGCGATCATGTCTTTAGCTACCTGCACTGCTTCCAGCAAATAAATGTCTTTACCCAGCGTTTTCAGCCAGTCCTGGTACTCCAGCAGCTGATACGGATGGATATTATTGGGATTCATCCATTCCGGCATACTGGTTTCAGCCTGCAGGAGCTTGCTGTCAACTGATAAGGCGGCGTTGGCGATATCAATTTCAAGTTGACGGTATTCTTTGTTCCGGTCAGCGTATTTCTTCCAGTTCATTTCCACAGGTTGCGACAATAGTTTTTCCAATTTCGCAAAATTACCAGCGATGAGGTTGATGGACTGATTGTTCCTGATCCTTTCCTGCGCATTCTTTACTACCCGGGGATAGTCGAAATTCCAGGTTCCTTTTTTATAATCTGCATTTTCATAAAACCCACCTGGCAAAGCAGTAGAAAAATCTCTTTCCCGGACAGACGCCAGTTTTGTTTTTTCCAGGAATATAATATCAGGTATTACGCCCCTGACCTGGTTGGATGTTCCATCTCCCCGGTAAATTTTTTTGATGGTAACATTGAAGTTACCCAGACCAATATTTGTTTTTCCGGATACTGTATCTTTTTGAAAAAGTGATCCCGGGATCTGCCCGGTACCTTTTCCATAAGTACTGGCGGCGCCCATCACAATGGCCCGTCCTTCGTCCTGAACAGCACCAGCCAACATTTCAGAAGCAGAAGCAGTGGATTCATCTGTCAAAAGTATCAGCGCTCCTTTATACAGTATATTACTGCCAGGTCTTTCAAAAGTTGAATTGAATTTTGCAACTGTAATGGACATCACATTTTTCAATCCGAACAATCCTCCGATATACTGCGCCACATCAACAGCACCACCAGGGTTGCCACGGAGGTCCAGGATCACGGCTTTGACTTCCTGCGCCAGCAACTTTTCAATTTCCTTTTCAGTAAGGGCACCGGCATTCATATCGGCCCCAACAAACACACCTCCGTAAAACATTGGCAGCTTGATATACCCGTATCTGATGCCATCATTTATCAGTACTGCTGATCTTGGTTTATACTCCAGCATGATCATCTCCTCCCTGGGTACAACTACAGTCTGCTCCGTTGCATCTTCATGTTCGATCCTCAAAGTAGCCGTCGCCGGTGAAGTGCTGCTTAACAATGCCGGTACTTCGCGGGCCTGCATGCCGGTTACAGGCACCATATTCCCATTTTTATCTGCAATGGAAAGTATTCTGTCATTCACTTTAAACTGACCGCTTTTATCGGCGGTGCTTCCGGAAACGATATGCCTGATGATGATATCTGTACCAGAATTATCCAATTGCAGTCCCAGTCCATAATATGGTTTGCCATCGATGCCTGCAAAAGTTTCAGCGTAATCCGGTGCCGTATAAGAAGTATGCGGATCCATCTGAAACGCCACTACATTCACATAGGCAGTAAATTTTTCTTTTGTTGCTTTTTCCGATAACTCGCGGCTGAAATAACCATCGTACATTTTCAATACACTGGCCCTGGCTTTTGCCTCCAGTGCAGGATCCAGCTTCGTTTGATTGCCGGCAAGCACTGAATATCTTTTCAGAACATCCATTTTCAGTTTCCTGGTCAGCATCATAGTCCTCTCTTCCTTACTGGCAGGGGGAGTATGGCTGGCAGGAAAGATCTCATTTTTTTCCAGATCCAGGGGCTTTTCCAGGATCCCGGAATACAGTTGCCTGAACTCAGTCATCCTGGTCCTGTAAATAGAAATTACAGAATCAAAAAATGCTGTTGAACCACTCATCAGCTGTTCATCTATCTGATATTGCTGTGCTTTCAGTCTGTTTATGTCCGGTTGCATGAAAGTATGGCGCTGAGGGTCCAGCTGCTGAATAATATCCCTGAACACACCTACGGAAAAACTGTCATTGACTGGCTTTGGACTGATATGGTTTTGAATAAGATGGTTCATCACAGCCCTGATCACGGAGCTTCTGGTATCAGCCTGGGAGGCTGAAATTGATGTCTGCGCACTGGCTTGCCCTGATAATGCACAACAGAACAAGACAAGAAAAACGGGCTTTGCAGGAATTTGCTTCATAAATAGTCATTTAGTAAATACCGGATAACTGCTTTATGAAAGCACAGAAAAGAAGAAACAGGGTGAAGGCGGCTATGCAAATTTCTCAAAAAAGAGGGTATTTAGCCCAGGATATTGCTGAGCCCGATGCCAATTGAAAAAAGCGCAAGGTTATTCTCATGATCTATGATAGACTTTTCGGTGCGGAACAGGCAGAAATTATTCCTGAACTCCAGTTCAATATGATCGATCTCTGCCAGGAAGTCCATTAACTGCGGGGACATGGCATGGGTGAATTTATTATTATCGTTCGAAAAGCAACGGTAGCGGGAACTGAACTTTTTATGGGTATTAAAATCGATATCGGCCTTGATGAAAATATCGGCGAATTTGTCTACCAGCGTTTCCCGCGTCAGCAGGCTCACGCCGAAATCTTTTTTTGTTTCCACCAATCCGTAAAGGAATGAATGAGTTTGGGTTTCACGTGATCTGTATATTTTAAGGGTGGAATCAATATCAACACAGAACAGGTGAAAATGATGGTTGCTCTTCTGTATTATCCAGGAAGCAGCAACGCCAGGCTGCTGTTGCCCGCTGTATAAATTAAATGCAGGCAGTAAATTAACGGCTGATGGAGAGGGTTTCATTACTTTCATTTCCAGTTCACCGGATGCTCTTTCAATCAGCGAGGCCAGGTAAGCATCAAATTCCTTCCTGAGTTTTTGTTCAGCTGTTTCCCGTACCTTGAAATTTTCACTGGGCATAATGGAACCAAGATATAAAATTTATGCATCAGTCAGGCAGGTTATATTTTGCGGCAATATCCCGGTAAGTAAAGTTCAGTCCTGAAGCCGGCAGACCACCTGGAATAATCACATACCTGAACACATGCTGATTTGCAATTACAGTATAAATATTGTGATCGTTTGTGAAGCGGATCCGCAGATTGCCCGGGCTGGCAGTAGCAGTCCAGACATCTTCCTGGATTCCACCAGAGATATAAGTGATGCTGATAGGCAGTTGACTTACAGTGTTAGCTGGCCACACAGCGGGATTATATCCCATCATTTTACCGAATGTAAGCACAACACCGCTGTCCAGTATGTTCTGTGTGATCTGAGGAGCGGATTTATTGTATTTGAATCCCCAAATCCCGAACAAGGTGTCTTTGATATAGGTTTCCGGTCTGAACCAATCGGAGTAATAAACATTGGCAGTGCCTGCTGGTCCTGTATCACCTTTTTTACAGCTGATAAAGCAGAAGAGTGCAGATGTGATTAGCATCAGATGATAAATACGTGTTCTCATAACTGGTAATTTTACTGGTCAGTGTATGTAAACAAAACTCCAACCATTGTTAAACCTTTTCACCCCTCAGTTAGCCAATGCCGGGAATGGATGAGTAACAGGCATAAAACATAGAACCCGCTACTGAAGCGGGTTCTGACAACTTACCAGAAAATGGTATAAAAAAAGAAAAAAGGATGACTGTTACTTGTCAGGAAGTTCACTGACAGTTTTCCTGTTTTCTTCCGTCATATTGTCCCAAAAGGCACAGCAGGTGTTTTTGCGGCAAATTGAACCAGAAAAGCTGGTCCCGAAAAAAAAAAGCCGCAGAAGCTGCTGTTGTAACAGTTTCTGC
>NZ_JBQCGW010000213.1:0-7725 GCF_051955275.1 Pseudobacter sp.
TACCAGCACCTGGCGTTCCTTCTTCCCCATGCTGCAGGCATTTTTACCAAAGGCTGAACAGTTCAGGAATAAGATCAACACACCAAACAAATCATTTAACGAACTGCTCCGCTTTACGGTTGATGCCGACCTGCAGGCCATGGGTATGAATTTTATCCTGCAACCCAGGTCTGCACATCCTGAGAAAAAAGACTATCCTTCTTTTTACCAGTCCATTGCAGGATCGAAGCTGCTCCACACTACCCGTCTTTACCAGTTGGGGGAAGGCAGTGAATTCATCAACACCTTCCCTACTTTTAAAATGATGATGGGCGATAAAATGCCTGACCGGGAAAAGATGCTGGAGTGGGCCCTTCAACAGATCCCGAATGACACTTTGAAAGGCGATATTGTTGCCAGCAACCTCAGCCGCTCCAACTCTTTTGAAGATGTGCTGGAGAAGGTGAATAAATACGGACAGTACCTGATGACACCTGCGCAACTTGCTGTCAAAGACCAGGTTTTTGAAAAACTGGTGAAGTACCAGAAGGGAGCGCCGGCTTATAATTTTGACCTGGTGGATATCAATGAAAAGAAAGTATCACTGAAATCACTGGCCGGAAAAGTAGTGGTGGTGGACGTTTGGGCTACCTGGTGCGGTCCCTGCAAAGCCGAGATCCCGCATCTGAAAAAGCTGACGGAAGAAATGCAGGATAAAGAAGTGGTGTTTGTGAGCATCAGTACAGATAAAGAAACGGATAAGGACAAATGGAAAAAATTTGTTGCAGACGAGCACCTGGATGGTGTGCAGCTATATGATCCATCCGGCAAATCCGTGATCACCTACTACAAGATCCCGGGCATTCCCCGCTTCATGGTATTTGATAAGGCCGGGAATATTGTAACGGTGGATGCGCCGCGTCCATCTACACCCGGCCTCAAAAAGTTGATCGAACAATACCTGTAAGCAAAGACCGCATCCCGTATTCCAGGTAAGATGCAGTTCCGGTTTACCAATAAGGGGCTTAACCTGTTTTTGCAGGCGGCCCCTCTTTTATTTTGGCAATGCGGCCGGAGGGGGATATTTTTATTGTTCTTACAATTGGGACGGATGACGGAAACTACTGTTTGTATTATCGGGGCGGGTCCTGCGGGAGCTGCCGCAGCATTGCAGCTTGCACAATGGGGCATACACTCTGTGATAGTGGATAAAGCTTTTTTTCCACGCGACAAGGTCTGCGGTGACGGTCTGAGCGGAAAAGTGATCACCGCGCTTAACCGCATCGATCCTGCCATTGCAGAAAGATTGCAGCAGTATACTGAAAAGGTCAATAGCTGGGGAGTGACCTTTGTTTCTCCCGGCCGGATCAGCATGGATGTTCCGTACAAACCTCAGTATGATCCCAGGTCAGAGCCACCAATCGGCTTCGTTTGCAAGCGGATCCACTTTGACCAGTTCCTGGTCGACGAGATCAAAAGAAGGCCTGAGATCCGGCTCATTCAGGGAGTTTCCATTGATCAGTACCTGCCTGAAAAAGATGGCTACCTGCTATCCGAAGCAGGAGGCTCTTTACAGATCAGGACCAAAATGGTGATCGTAGCCAATGGCGCACACTCGTCTTTCACCAGGCATATCGCCGGCTTCACCATGGAACCGGATCACCATGCAGCAGGTGTCAGAGCATACTATAAGAATGTAACAGGTATGCATACCGACAATTTCATTGAACTGCATTTTCAGAAATCCTTACTGCCTGGTTATCTGTGGATATTTCCACTTCCCAATGGAGAGGCCAATGTGGGGCTTGACATGATCAGTTCGGCTGTAAAAAAGAAAAAGGTTAACCTCAAACAATTATTACAGACTACCATACAGCAGGATCCGGTACTGAAGGAGCGCTTCCGCGAAGCCAGTGCTATTTCGCCGGTTGAAGGATATGGATTGCCCTTAGGAAGCAAGCGCAGGCAGCTGCATGGAGACCGTTATTTGCTTACCGGGGATGCAGCCTACCTCATAGATCCATTTACGGGAGAAGGCATCGGCAATGCATTGTATACGGGAAGAATGGCAGCGGAACATGCTGCTGCGGCGATAAGGTCGGGTGATTTTTCCGCGGCAGCACTGGCACCTTATACGGAACATGTATACCGCGTGCTGGGCGCTGAGCTCAGTCTCAGTCATCGTTTGCAGAAGCTGGTGCGCTACAGATGGCTCTTCAATTTTATGATGAAGATGGGTACCAGGAACAAACAGCTGAGAGAACTGATCTCCTGCATGTTCTATGAAGTGGATGTAAGAAAGAAGCTTACCAGCCCGGTATTTTACCTGAAGGTACTTCTGAACAGGTAGAACGATTCAATATTGTGGTGTCAAATATCGGATTCCGGCCTGGCCATTCCATCCGTGTTTTGTTACGGCAATGAATGGTCCCTTTAGGAATGCGGTAATCATAATGATTAAGGCGTTTATTCTCCCGGCAACAGAATGAATATTCGAGTATCATTTTTATATACGAGTCGAAAACAATGGAATATCCTTTATTGTATCCATTCATCAATCCAACATCTCCACAATCCCTTAATCCAAGTGTATGACCGATTTCATGGGCAGCCAAAATTCCATTTTCCGCATGTTTCCGTTTGATTGAAATATGAGTGACGCCACAGGTGAGACCAGCAGTAGAGTCCTGATCAATTTTCTGTGATTCACTACATGATTTAATCTTCTTTACAACCTGGAGCGTATTACACGGCAGCAGATCGGGATAATTACTCTTGATCTCCGCATCCATTCTCTCCTTTGTTATCCTGGGATCATCTGTCTGCTCCAGGGTTAGTTCGAAACGGATATAATACTTTAAAGACTTATTGTTTTCATCCGGATCCGTCAGCAGATAGAAATCTCTATTCAATGCATGCCAGAAAGCAATCCCTTTGGCAGCAGTACTTGAATCCTTTTTCTTTCCCTTCTTTACATAGTACACTGAACGGATCACTATTTCTCTGAAATCAGCAGCAGAATCAATTACACAATACACACCATAGTTGTTATAACTTTTTTTATTGTAAGATAAGGAGCTGCAACATATTGCCGGCAGCAATATCAAAAGGATAAGTGTTCGCATGTCTTCCGCCCGTTTACAGGTTTTAAATACATTCAGTGATGGGTATAAGATTCCCTGCAGGCCTGAGCCCGCAGATGCACAGGGATTTATGTACGGGAGTAGCAAATAGCAGCGCCTTGTATTCAATCATGAATACATCGCTTCCTGTGTGTGTTCAGATGGTTGTTAGTGGAAACTGGCAGGTTCCCTGATGCAGAGGATCATCATCAGAAAGCAAGCACAAAAAATACAGATGTTCTATGAGGGATATTCGTTCTCCGGCTCTCAGCCTGTCCGGATACCTTGAGATATGTCGCTTTATGAATGTACAAAAAAAATGGAAACTTCAAAATGAACGGGCATAAAAAAAGGGCCGGAAAGCCCTTTTTTCTTAACTGTTCAAGTCCTACTCTGCCGACAACTTTTTTATGGTGGTTTTCCCATCTATTTTAAGTTGAATCAAGTACACTCCTGCTGCTTTGTTCTGCGGAGTGAAATCTACCCTGTGGTTACCCGCAGCCAGCCTTCTGTTCACAAGTACAGCCAGTCTTCTGCCAGTAATATCAAATACACTCAACTGAGTCTGAGCCGCCTGATTTAAATGGAAACTGATGGTGCTGGTACCACGGAAAGGATTCGGGCTGGCATTGAATTTCAGCCTTGCTTCTTTATACTGTTCTGTTTCAATTCTATTGCCAGCTGTTGTTGCGCTATTCAGTCCGGCGGAAATCTGGATCTTCACTTCAGTATAACTGTTCCAGAGATTCACACTGTTGCCATGCCCCACGATCCGTACATACTTCGCGCTCACTGCAGGAAAAGTGAATGTTTCCAGCGCAGTGCTGGTTCCGCTGCTTACCCGGTTGGTGGCCACGGTAGTCCAGCTGGTACTATTGTTACTCACCTGCACATCAAAACTGGAAGTTCTTACATTTCCATTATAAAATGCGATCTGCACACCGGTTACAGTATTAGTGCTGCCCAGGCAGAACTGGATCCATTGTCCATCACCACTGGCAGACCAGCGCGTAGCCAGGTTATTGTCCAAAACATTGGCCGGCACATTACCATCATCTGCACTGGCAGATACCGCATCACAGGCGGGAGGCGCTGTCACAGCAATATTTACAGCAGAGGAAGTAGTGCTGGTATTGCCATTGTCAGTGGCTTTGGCAGTGAGCACGTAATTACCAGCTGCTACATTGTTCCAGGTATAGCTGTATGGAGGAGTAGTTACTTCACCCAGTTTGGTAGCGCCATTGAAGAATTCCACTTTGCTTATAGTGCCATCACTGTCTGCAGCCGTTGCCGTGATGGTAACTGATGCGGGCGATGTAAACCCGGCATTGTTGGCAGGAGACGTAATGCTGACCGTAGGTGCTGCATTGGTCTGCTGTACGATCTTCACTTCGGTATAACTGTTCCAGGCATTCACCGTATTTCCATGACCTACGATACGCACAAACCTCGTTTGTATCTGCGTAAACGAAAATGTTTCCAGTGAAGTGGAAGTCCCGTTGCTTTGCAGGCCGGTAGCAACGTTGGTCCAGCTACTGCCATTGCTGCTCACCTGCACATCAAAAAGTGAAGAGCGCACATTTCCATTATAAAATGCGATCTGAACACCGGAAACAGGAACCGGATTGGCGCCTAAACAGAACTGGATCCATTGTCCATCACCACTGGCAGACCAGCGCGTAGCCAGGTTATTGTCCAGAACATTGGCCGGCACATTACCATCATCTGCACTGGCAGATACAGGAGTACAGGGGGGATTGGGATTGCTGCCGGGAAAATCATCGGCCGGTGTTTTCATGCGTTCACGCACCCATACGCCTGCGGGCTTGAGATTGGCCACCGTCCAGGGTCCGTTGGAGCAGGTGCCTGATTTCCAAACGGCGCCGGAGCGGCTGTCGTCAGAATAGTTCCAGTTGCACCAGCTGATCTTTTTGTTCCGCATCAGGTCGATGTATTGCTGGCTCATGGTGAAATTATTCGTTCCATCTCCGGATGCAGCCTGGGTGCCGAATTCCGTAACGAACATGGGTAATCGGTCAGCAGCCCAGCTCAGCTCATTCAGGTAGGTTGAATTATGGCTGGCTGCATAGAAGTGGAAGGTATACATGATATTGGAAAAGCTCAGCGGATTGCTCACGATATCCTGTGCTGAATTACCATCTGAAATACCCAGGGAGGCCCAGCCATGTGTTCCCACCAGGATGGGGGCATCTGCATCTATGGCGCGGATCACTGGTATCAGTTGGTTCGCATAGTTTTTGATGGTGGCCCAGCTCACGCCATTGGGTTCATTACATATATCATACAGAATATTGTTTTTGTTCTTATGGGCATTGGCGATGGCTGTAAAAAACGTTTTGGCTTTGGTCAGGTTTGCATTGGGATCGCCGGGCGTGAGTTGGTGCCAGTCAACCAACGCATACATGCCCCGGGCCGTGACCTTATCTATGATGGTATTCACCATTTGTGTAAAGCCCGCGGGGTCTGTATCGTAACCTCCTTCCTGTACATAGAGGGAAATACGGAGAATATCGGCTTCCCAGTCGTTAGCCAATGCATCCAGACTGGCATCTGTAATACAGCTGCCCAGTCCGTACCATTGAAGTCCATGCGTGCTCATACCCCGTAACTGAATGGGATTACCATACTGATTGCACAGTTTTAAACCGATCACCTGTAGTTGACCGTTCTGCGACACAGGCGTCTGTCCATTGGCGTTATATACTACTGAAAGCAGAAACAGAACGCACCAGTAAAAGAAATGTGTAAACTTTCTCATGGGAATAATATTTAAAGGTTTAATTAAAAGAGCAGGACCTGGAAAGGCCCTGCTTATTGTGATTGACTGCTTATTCTTTCAGCAGCTTCTTGGTGATGACCTTGCCATCGATGGTCATCTGCATTATATACATACCTGCTGTATTGCTTTGAGGTGTAAATACCACGCGGTGGTTGCCTGCATTCAACCGGGAGTTCACCAGTATTGCCACTCTCCTTCCCGAAATATCATACACACTCAACTGCGTGTGTGCTGATTTTTCAAGGTTGAAGGTGATGGTGCTGCCACTCCGGAATGGATTGGGATAAGTGCTGAGCTTCAGTTTGGGATCATCGGCCGCATCCGGAGAAATAGTATTCATTTCTGTTGCTGCATTGTTCAGTGCGGAGGAAGTGAGGATACGCACTTCACTGTAACTGTTCCAGAGGTTCACACTGTTTCCATGCCCCACTATCCGTACATATTTTGCACTGACGGCCGTGAAGGTGAATGTTTCCAGCGCTGTGCTTGTTCCACTGCTCACCCGGTTGGCAGCTACGGTGGTCCAGTTGATGCCGTTGCTGCTCACCAATACATCAAAACCGGAAGTCCTCACATTGCCATTATAAAATGCGATCTGTACGCCGGTCACCGTAGAAGTGCTTCCCAGGCAGAATTGGATCCATTGACCGTCTCCACTGGCAGACCAGCGGGTAGCCAGGTCATTGTCCAGTACATTCGCAGGCACATTGCCATCATCTCCGCTGGCTGATACCGCATCACAGGCAGGCGTTGGCGCAGTTGTGATCTTCACTTCTGTATAACTGTTCCAGGCATTCACTGTATTGCCATGGCCCAGGATCCGTATATACTTCGTGATTACCTGCGCAAAGTTGAAGGTCTCCAGTGCATTGGTTATTCCACTGCTTTGAAGGCCGGTAACCACATTGGTCCAGGTACTACCATTGCTGCTCACCTGGATATCAAAGCGGGATGCACGAACATTACCGTTGTAGAACGCTATCTGAACACCTGTTACCGGCACAGGGCCTGCACCCAGACAGAACTGGATCCATTGCCCGTCGCCACTGGCAGACCAGCGGGTGGCCAGGTTGTTATCGAGCACATTGGCCGGTATATTGCCATCATCTGCGCTGGCGGATACAGGAGTACAGGGCGGTTCTGCACCTACGGTGATGCTCACAGGCGATGAAGTGGTGGTGGCACTGCTGTCATCCGTTGCCCTGACAGTTAGCGTATAATCTCCTGCAGGCACATTGCTCCAGGTGAACGTATATGGTGCCGTATCATCTTCTCCCAGCTTTGTAGAGCCATTGAAAAATTCCACCAGTGTTACATTGCCATCGGCATCAGCCGCTGTTGCATTGATGGTGACCGATGCAGGAGCTGTGAAAACTGCGCCATTGGCTGGTGAGGTGATGCTCACTGAAGGACTACTGTTACCGCCCTGCACAATAAATGCCAGTTGTGGCGGGTTACTGCCAAACTCTTTCGAGTTCCAGAATACACGCGGGTCATGGGCAATCAGGCTCTTCAGTGCAAAAGAAACTTTTTTCCTGCCTGCCGCTATTTCACTCTTCACATAACCGGTTACATCAAAGTTGATATAACTGTATGCGGTATTTCCCACAGCCGCCGTGCTCAACTCTGCACCGCTTGCCGGTTTATTGTTCCAGGTAATAGTGCTTTCACTCCAGGTGGTGTTGGCTACACTGTACACGCCTATGAGCACTGATGGCACCGTAGTAAGATCAACTTTTCCATATACTTTCAGGGTCACATTATCGATATTGCCGGTTATGCTGGTTGCATCGAACATCAGATATGTTTCGCGGGCATTGTTCA
>NZ_JBQCGW010000214.1:0-16536 GCF_051955275.1 Pseudobacter sp.
CTTATCGAACGCACAAACTGCTGCCTCAAAGCAGGATTTCGCCCAGGTTGACAGCCTCGCCCGAACCATCAAATACAAATCTGATCTTCATAAGCTCACCAAAGACCTCTGCAGTCCATACTCGGAAGACATCCTGAAAGTCCGCGCCATCTTCATCTGGATCACCGACAATATACAATATGATTACAAATTCGTGAATGAAGAAAAAGAGATCAAAGTGCCCGATTGCTCATCCGGTGCACATTGCCAGATGCTCTGGCAGGAATGGGAGCGTAAATACCTGGCAAAGATCCTGAAAAAGAAATCAGCTATCTGTGATGGTTATACGAGATTGCTCCGGAAAATGTGCTCACTTGAAGGCATAAAAGCAGAGATCATCGGAGGGTATTCCAAAACCAAGCCTTACCAGGTAGGCATGACCGGTACGCAGAACCATGCCTGGAATGCCGTGTGGATCGATAGCTCCTGGCATTTCATTGATCCCACCTGGGCCGCGGGTGGCTGTCCCGAAGACGAGGATTCCGGTAAACTCCTGAAGTTCAGAAAATCTTTCAGCAATTATTACTGGTTCACTCCCTTTCCAGATTTCACCAGGAACCATTATCCCAGAGAACCGAAATGGGTACTGGAAACCGGTTATACCAAAGAGAAATATGCAGATTATCCCTATTATGCTTCGCATGTGATAGAGAAGATAAAGCTGCACACTCCCGCCTCAGGCGTGATCAAGGCAAAAGCTGGCGATACCATTCATTTCAGTTTTGATTACCAGGATAAGATTCGCATGATCCAGGTAAATTCCAATATATCCAGAAACCCTACTGTTTATAATTACGAAAAAGTTTCCAGGAAAAAGAAGAAATGGGTACTGGATACACTGGCAATGAAAAGGCAGGTATATATCCCTTTCATAAAAAAGGGGGACCGCTTTGAATTCAGCTATGTTGTTACCAGCAAAGAACTCTATTATCTGGATATTCTATTTGATTACCAGCGGGCCATGCGGTTCAAAGTAACAATCGACAGTAAATAATGCCCACGCATTGCACCGGTATACAATTTCTATTATATTTACCCCCGATATGCCCTTGTCACCCCTAGAATGGCTTACTGAACTGATCCCGCCACTCCGTCGCAAAAGGAGATTTCTCTTTGCGTTTTATACTGCCATTCTCGACAAAAGCTTTCCTTATTTCCATAAGCTATCTGCTTCTTCAAAAAAAGAATTCGTTCAGCGGGTCCACCATTTCAGGAAATCCAAAAATTTCCATTTCATTGAAATGCCGGAAAGAGATGATGTTTCCGTATTGGTCAGCGCCGCTGCCATTCAACTCTCGTTCGGACTGCCTGAATACCTGTTTGGATTCTTTGATGATATCTATATCATAAGCGGCGCCTATACTTATGGGGATAGTACTACACCCTGGGCCGGGCATGTGAATGGAAAAGGGATCCATGTTGCCTGGGACCATGTACTGAAAGGGTATGCCTCGGATTCGGACGGCTATAATGTTGGACTGCATGAAATGGCGCATGCCCTTGAATATGAATTTGCTTATGGTGAATATCGTTATGATCATGAAAGAACGATCCGTTTTGGCGCCGTGCGCAGGTTGATCGCAGAATATGTGCTGGAGCAATCGTATCATCCCGGCGCAATGTTCTCGGAACAGGGTCTTACCAATTACCACGAATGCTGGGCTGAAAGCGTGGAGCTCTTTTTCGAAAGGCCCGCAAACTTCCAAGCACATTATCCGCAGTTGTATGAAGGCATACGCAGGCTTTTAAATCAGGATCCCATGGAGTGGCAGCCTGCTAAACTACCACTGAGTAAGAACTGATCTTGCAGCTTTCTACCTGTTCCGGCTTTTTTTAGAGCATTCTCCATACAGGTTATTGTTCGCGGTCGAAGCCTTTACCGCTTCCATAATCACGGAAAACTTCGAGCAGCTCATCTTTCTCATGCCATTCTTTCAAGGTTTCCTTACTGATACCAAATTCCATGGTATTCATGAAGAAATCTTTAAGGTCCATACTGGTCACAGCCCTGGTATATGAGCCGGCATTCTTATACATATACACGGTATCATTTTGTATAGCGTGCGCTTTCAGGAAATAGTAAAATTTCTTGCTGCTGTCTGTATCTGTCAACAAGTACACATCCCCAACCTTTGGCTGATTGATATAAGCCTGTTGCCTTCCGCCTGCAATTACGCTGGCAATGATCCCGTATATGATCAATGCAGATACTACCAGTGTTCCTGTACACAAATAGAACGGAGTTCTTGTTTTCTCCCTTTTCCTCCAGCATTCAAAATCCTACAAATCTTTCTTTCTGAATTTTCGTACAGACCACCACAAAGGACCTCCGATCCATAACAAAAGCACGGTCACAGACAATATGATCCCGAACCCTGTTCCGAAGAACTCTTTGAACACTGCACTGGTGGCGCCCATCAGCGCGGAAATATCCATCTGTAACAATATCATGATCCTCGCCAGGTCAATCGGGTTGAGGCTGCTGAATATGATCATCGGCTTTTCCATGGGATAATCCATGAACTGGAAAAGCAGGAACAGGATGATCCCATCGAATAATAATGTAAAGTAGAACCAGAGCAGCAGGGAGATGCCGATCCCTTTCGCCTTATCTCTTGTAAGCACGGAAGCCAGTAAGGCAATGCTGATAAAGATGACGGTAATAAGTATCCCCATGGCGATCATCATCACCCCTGATACAGTTGGGGCATACAAAAGTACCGGCAAGCCGCATCCGATCAGAAAGGCCAATGAACAACTCGATGCAAGTCCGCAAAAAATACTCAGCCAGATATTCACTCTTTTCAAAGGCTGCGATACCAGCAATTCTATGAACTCGGAAGAATTGTACACATAAATAGTAGCGAACACGATACTCACCAGTGGCACCAGGATGAGCACCAGGTTCAGTAAGCTCAGTAATCCCTTCGCACTATTGTCTTCCAGGTTGAACATGGTCAGGGAGATAGCCAGCAGAAAGACCATATAAGCGATCATGATCTTGTTTTTCAGGATATCGAGTATCACATATTTAATGATCTTCTTCATAGTATCAGTTTGTTTTCATTACCTGTGCAATGGCGCGTGATAACCGGGTTTGTCCGGTGTCCTGTTTCAGTTGCTCCAGGGATTTATGGAAACGAAGGGCTCCTTCCTGCATGTAGATCACTTCAGTTACAAGGTCGTCCAGATCACTGAGGATATGCGAAGTGATGAGGATCAGCTTTCCTTTTTCTTTTTCGAGCCGGATCTTGTCTTTCAGTAATTCCGTAGAAAGAGGATCCAGTCCGGCAGTTGGCTCATCCAGGATCAGCACTTCCGGATTGAAAAGGAATGCCAGTGCGGCACTCACTTTCTGGCGGGTGCCTCCGGACAGTGTTCTCATTTTTTTACCGGATATCTCCTGCAGTTTGAATTTATGGATCAGTTCTTCATCCAGTCCGGTCTTGCTTTTCCTGATATCTTTCATCATATCGAAGACCTGTGCAATGGTCATATTCTCCGGGTAACGTCCGATCTGTGGCATATAACCGATAGCGGACCTGTACTGCCAGTGATGCAGGATATTCTGCTGGTTGAAAGTGATGAAGCCACTGTCTGGGACTACCATGCCCAGCAAACACTTGATCAGCGTGGTTTTTCCGGAACCATTAGGACCGGTGAGGCTGATACATTGACCTTTATTGAAGCTCAGGCTTACATTGTCAAGGGCCGTGAGCTTTCCGAATTGCTTGGTCACATTAGTTGCAATGATCATAATCGCTGTTTAGAATTTCAGGGATCGCATCCGTGGTTGATCGTCTTTCAGGTTCTCGGGCGTAAGAGCTGGAAGGAGTTTTTCGCTCTTATCGAACAGGTTTACCAGGAAGCTCCGGAAGAGCATCATGGCCGTTGGGTTTCTTTCCACTACCATACTGTACATACTTACCGGACGGAACGGCACATCACCGGTGCCGTCCCTGTTCAGATCGTACCCTTCATATTTATCCCAGTAATTGCTGTTGAAAGAATTGAGCACCAGGCTGCCATTGGTGGCCACATCAAAGGTGTTGCCTGAGAAATTATTTTGCTGAATGGTATTATCGCTGCAACTGGCCTGCACACGAAGCGCATAACCATTTCCGTTAAAATTGTTCCGGCTCACCATTATCCGGGTAGTGCCTTCCATATAGATGCCGGTGGTATTCCGGGTGAATTCATTTCTTTCGATATGGCTGTCGGAGATCTCTTTGAGCAGGATGCCATAAGCTGCTGCGCCCCAGTTGGAATGAAAGATATTCTGCAACATGGTCACTTTTTTGGAGAACATCACGGCCACACCGGCACCATTCCTTTCAAAGCGGTTCTGTTCATAGAGGTCATTGTTGGAGAACATGAAATGCAGGCCGTACCGGAGATTGTCATGGCTTCTGTTGTTTCTGATAATAGAGTTGGTCACAAATTCAAAATAGATGCCATCCCGATGGCCAGTGATCTCATTGTTGAGGATCTGCATGCTGTCGCTTTTCCAGCAATGGATCCCATTAGCGGAGGCGAGCTCTGTTTTAGCGTAGGAGCGGAGTATATTACCGCTGATCACGCAATTGTTGGAATGCTGGCTGTAGATGCCGAAGAATGTATCATCCAGTTTGTTGTTGCGGATGATGACATTGCGGGCATTGATGATCCGGATAGCAGCGATATCATTGTAACTGCTGTAGCCGGAATGTTGAACCAGGAAACCTTCCAGCAAAACGTTATTACTTTTTATATTGATGATCTCCTGTTTCTTTTCTCCATCTATCACGGGATATCCGATGCCGCGCAGCGTGAGCGGTTTATCGATCCCTATATTGTATTCCCGGTACAGACCGGCATTTACCAGGATGGTATCACCGGCCTTCGCCTGGATGATAGCCTGTTTAATGCTGCGGACAGGACCGCCAGGGCTTACCCGGATCACAGCTGCCATAAGGCCTGACGTGATGAAAACAAAAGCTGTTGCACATATTATTTTATTGATCGATCGCATGCCAGTTGGTGATTGTGCCTTTGAATGTTTTTTGTGCGTTCTCCGCTTCTTCCCTGGATTTGAAGGCTGCGAGATCGCCGCCCATCGGGCTGCGGAAGTCACTGCTCTTAAGCAGTATGGCTTTGCTGCTTTCTATGAGAGTACCATTGCCCCCATGGTCCAGCAGGTACACAGAATGCAGGTTGTCTCGTTTTACAGTGCCTTCTGTAAGGAAGGCCTGCAGGCATTTGGAATCATCGAACTTGTACACCTTTCCTTTTTTGGTGAGCAGCTCACCCCCGAATTTAAGATCGGAGATGGTCATTTTGCAATGGTCGCAGATATCTGTATTCAGCACCACGGGTTGTGGTTTTACATTGCAGGAAGAGAGGGATAATATGAAGAGAAGACTGGTGGCTGCAATGATCTTTGATGCAGAGCTACGCATGTGAAGAATTTCTTTCACTACTCCCCAGGCAATCAGCAGACCGGCTGTGATGAAGAGCCAGCCGCCGGTTGCGGGGATGGAGTATGCTCCGAAATTGAGCAATTGTTTGAACCCGATCAGGGGTGGTTGGTAGCTCATGCCCGGCACCTGGATGGGTGCGGCGGGGTCGAGATTATGTCCGTAATTATATTCCCACCTGTAAAAATCCACCATTGCTACAATGGCAAACAGGAAGAAAAAGCCTGCCCACAACAGGAAGAACCATTTCCGGTTGATCAGTATTGCAAGCAGGCCAAAAAAAGAAAGGATGATAAACAACCAGGGCAGCACGATGAACTCCACAAAATCCCGTGTGTGCAGGGTGCGCATTCCGATGTAGTGATTGAGGCCATTGACCACCTCCACATCACCACCCAGTTTGTGCGGATAGATGAGTAGTTCCAGGCCTTCCGGATATTGGGGGGCTGAGAGCTCAATCTTCCACATAGGAAAGAAGAGTAAGGCAATCAGCAAGGCGGCGGAGATCGCCGTAATGTATCTGGTTGTAGGAGACATCCTGTTCTTCATTTCATTTGTTTTTCGTCCTGTTAGTGATCACCGTTTATTTGGTTGCAGAGGTGTCAGGTGAGTTGGTCTTTCCCAGGCTGAAAGTAAGCGGGATATTGCTGTTTGCAGGTGATACACGGATATAGCCAGACATTTCCTGGTGCAACGCACTGCAGAAATCGGTACAATAGAATGGAACCACTCCGGTTTTTTCCGGCACCCATTTCAGGGTCTGTGTTTCACCGGGCATGATGAGCAATTCCGCGTTGTTGGCGCCTTTCACGGCAAAACCATGGGGAATATCCCAGTCCTGTTCCAGGTTGGTAATATGGAAATACACTTCATCACCCAGCCTGATGCCTTCGATATTATCAGGCGCAAAGTGGGAACGGATGCAGGTTGCATACACGTGTACCTTGTTGCCCTCGCGCACCACTTTGGCATTTGCTTCTCCTTTGGTTACATAGGGATTGGTATTTTCATCCAGCTTGAAGAATTTGGTGGAGTTCTTTGCGATCAGGTCGGCAGATACTGCCTGTGCATAGTGAGGCTCGCCGATAGTGGGGAAGTCGAGTATCAACTGCATCTTGTCTCCACTGATATCAAAGAGCTGTGCACTCTGCGCCAGTTCCGGTCCGGTAGGTAAATAGCGGTCCTTGGTGATCTTGTTATACGCGATCACGTATTTGGCGTTGGGCTTTTTGGTGTCGCCACCGGGAATGCAAAGGTGACCAATGGAGTAGTAAGTAGGGGCGCGGTCCAGTACTTTGAGATCTTTGATATTCCATTTCACGATCTCAGAACTTACGAAGAAGGAAGTGTAAGCATTCCCTTTTCCATCGAACTCTGTATGCAGTGGTCCGAGACCTGGTTTTTCCACTTCTCCATACAGAGCAGCTTCATATTTCACCACGGGGATGCCATCGTACTCGCCTTCAAAAACCTTATCGGTGATGGCTTTCTGAAGTTTGGCGTAAGAGAATACCGGGATCAGTGCAGCCAGTTTGCCGCTGCCTACAATGAATTCGCCGGAAGGATCCACATCACAGCCATGCGGTGATTTGGGGCAGGGGATGAGGTAGCAGATATCTTTCAGTTCTTTGGGATCCAGGGAAGTCACTTCAGTGAGGATCTCTGATTTTGAAGTATGACTGGTTTCATCATAAGTGTTGTGCGCATAGCGGACAGCTTTCTTCTTTCCTTTTCCGGCTTTCAGGTATTCTTCTGCCTTCTTCCAGTTTACGGCCAGGATGAAATCCTTATCACGCTGTGATGCATTCACTTCCAGCAAAGTATTTGCCTGCTCTGAGTTGTAGCAGCTGAAGAAGAACCATCCGTGGCTTGGCCCCTTGCCTGCATGGCTGAGGTCGAAGTTCACGCCGGGTGTTTCCAGCTGAAAGGAAAGGCTCATTTTTCCGGTGGCCTTATCTACACCGATGAAGCTGATAGTGCCTTTGAAATTTTCCTTGTAACTGCTGATGGGCACGTCGGTATTATCACCAACGGGCACACTGAAACGGGTGCCTGCTACAACATACTCCGTGTTCTCTGTGATGAAGGGAGAAGAGTGGTTACCGGCGCTGTTGGGTAGCTCGATGATCTCCGCAGTGCGGAAGGTTTTGAGGTCCACCCTGGCTACGCGTGGTGTGTTGTTGCCATTCACAAAGATCCAGCGGCCATCGATCTCTCCGTTGGTCTGTGATAATTCAGTGTGGTGAAGATCATCCCAGGGAACAAAGCCATGAGAGGTATTGAGCATGGGCTTGCTTTCTTCGCTGTATCCATAGCCCTTCTCCGGGTCAACGGAAAACACCGGGATCACGCGGAGCAGGCGTCCGGAGGGCAATCCGTACACGGATAATTGTCCACTGAAACCACCGGATACGAAATTATAGAACTCATCATATTTGCCGGGAGCTACATAGGTTTTCTCCGCGGCGTTGCCGGATACGGCATTGCCGGCATTATTCGGCTTACAGGAATACAACAGGGAAGCGGCCATGAGCACGGGAACGCACCTGTTGATTAAGAGATCTGATTTCATATAGTTGCTTTGATTGTTATTTGATTCCGTCGTTCTTTCTCATGAATTCATATACCTGCCTGGCTTCATCATCGGAAAGGTTCTGGTTAGGCATTCTTACCAGGCATATTTCCAGCATGGCCTGTGCCTTTGGATCTTTCTGCAGCATTTCATCGGGATTGGTGCTGAAGTTCATGATCCAGGCGGCAGTGTGGCGGCTGGTAACGCCCTTCCAGCCTGGTCCTACGAGTTTTTCATCGGAAACCTTGTGGCAGGAAGCGCATTTGAGGTCATATACTTTCTTTCCCAGTTCCGCCATTTTGGGGTCCAGCGCGGCCGCGATCTGAACATTGGTGAACTTGCCTGCTCCCCTGGCGGTATCGTACGAGGAAGCGGCGGATGCGCTTTCTCCGGCCTTTTCTTTGCCGGACGATGCTTGTTTATCCGCATTACCTGCACAGGCATACACCAGCAGTGCAAGGGCGGCTACAATGGTTAGTTTTTTCATATCCGTTTTGATTTGAGTGATATTTACACAGCAAGGGTACACTGAATAAAAAACTGCGTTTATGATCAGGATCATAAACCGGACAGGTTGAATTGCAGGATGTTTTATGTTTTTATGAAGCTGATGGAAGTCAGTTTCTATGGAGCCTGAATAATTCCTTGTAATGCAGATTGGTATTGGTTTTTAACCGGATATGATGTGCAGTGTGGATTGGAGTACCTGAGGAAAGTCATATGGCGGCCGGGGCAAAATCAATCTCCTGTTTACCGCGTAAATCTAGTTTTGAGCCCTTAACCGGATTTAATGATGATCGACACCAACCTGCTGCTCAATTGTGGCGCCAGCTATAAAGAGATCTCAAAGAATGAGATCATTTTCATGGAAGGCATGCAAGCCAGTTTTTATTATCAGGTGGTTAGCGGCAGAGTTCGCTGGGTAAGCATCAATGATGAAGGAAGGGAATTAATACAAATGATGGCGGAAGAAGGTGAGTCCTTTGGTGAACTGCCACTCTTTGATGATTCTCCTTATGCAGCCACTGCCATTGCTGATATGGATTGTACATTGATCCGTTTGCACAAAAGCCATTTCCTGCAACTGCTGAAAGAGCACCAGGAAATCCATTTTGCATTCACCAGGTTATTGTCGCAGCGCATCCGTCTCAAATTTATCCTGCTTCGCGAAATGGCGATCCGTTCTCCTGAACATACCATCACTTCCTTGCTGCAATATTTTAAAGAGAACAATATGCATACCTGTCCTGATTGCAGTAAGGTGAATCTTACACGTCAGCAGATTGCTGACATGACGGGCCTTCGCGTGGAAACAGTGATCAGGGCCATGCGTCATTTGCATGAAACAGGACAGCTGCTGATAGAAAAAGGAAAAGTATATTGTTCAAAGTGATCCTGATCATAAGATGTAGAAATACACTGTTGTTCCTTTGCAGTACAGAATCAGTACTGTATGCAAACAACCATCAGGATATGGATAAAACGGGCCCTGCTGAATCTCTTGCTCGTTGCGTTGGCAGGTAGTTTATTAAGATATAAGGTACTCTATTCTATCCCCTCTGTAGATTACAGGAACCTCATGCATGCGCATTCGCATTTTGCATTCAGCGGATGGGTGAGCTTGTGTTTGTCTGTTTGTATTGCAGGCATGCTGAAGTTGAACGAAAATCGCTTCAGGCATTACCAGTTTTCTTTCTGGTTATTATTGATCGCCGCATTCGGCATGTTGCTGAGCTTTCCTTTCGGTGGTTATAATATTGTGTCGATCACGTTCAGTACTTTGTCGATCCTGGCCTCCTGGCATTTTGCGTTCATTGTCTGGAAAGACCTGGGCAGTGCTGATTTGCCTGCTGCTGTTGTGTACTGGATCAAAGCTGCGCTTTGCTTTTATATGATCTCGGCGGCAGGACCATTTTATCTGGCAAGACTGATGGTAACAGGCAGTCCGTATCAGCAATGGTATATCGGATCCGTTTACTTCTTCCTGCATTTTCAATACAACGGGTGGTTTGCATTTGCGGTGACAGGATTGTTCATGGGAATGTTGTACAGGAAGGGTATTTCAATAAACAGCAAGACTATTTTCCGGTTGCAATTCGTGGCCTGCATACCTGCATTTTTATTATCAACCCTCTGGATGAAATTGCCCCAGTGGTTATATCTGATAGCGGTTGGCGGCGCACTACTGCAGGTGATTTCGATGGTTCTTCTACTAAGAGTGGTCTGGAAAGAGAAAACTGCAATAAAGCAATCATTCGATAAAGTACCCCTGTTATTGTGTAATCTGGCATTGCTCGCTTACTGCATCAAGACCTGCATGCAGGCGCTCTCGGTTGTTCCTGATCTCAGTTATCTCGCATTCGGCTTCAGGCCGGTAGTGATCGGTTATCTGCACCTGGTACTACTTGGTTTTATTACGTTCTTTTTACTGGGTTATGTTTTTCAGCAGGATCATCTCAGCCTGGCCAATGGCAGGCCTGTTCCCGGCATCATCTGTTTTGTAACAGGGGTGATCCTGAATGAACTTTTTCTTTTTATTCAGGCGATAGCTTCCATTGCAGGAACCAATATCCCGCTGATCAATTATTTCCTTTTTGTGGCGGCCCTGCTCATGCTGGCGGGATTGATAGTACTGAACTATTCCCAACTCAATAATAATTTCTTCAAATATGGAATATCCTCAAAAAAACAGCGGGGAGCAACCGCTTCAACAAGCTGATCAATGTTCAGTATCATGTACTCCCGGTGAAACCATCGGGCAGATGGTTGCCAAAGATTTCAGTAAGGCTGCTGTGTTCACGAAATATGGGATCGATTTCTGCTGCGGCGGTAAGAAAGGCCTCCTGCAGGTTTGTTATGAAAAGAACCTCGACTTCAATAAAATATCCGAAGAACTGGCTAAATCCGGTCAGTTGCTGCATGCGAATTCATTGCCTTACCAGCAATGGCCGCTGGACTTCCTGGCTGAATACATTGTAAACGTCCATCACACGTATACCCGCGATAAACTGCCTGAGTTGGCTGCTTATGCTGCTAAAGTGGACGCAAAACACAGCGGTAAGAATCCAGAACTGGCCATTGTAAGATCACTGATCGCTGAGATTGCCCTGGAGCTGGGAACACATCTTCAGAAAGAAGAAAATATCCTGTTCCCGATGATCGCCAGGCTGGTAAAGGCAGGGCAGGAGGGGGGCGCTGCCATTCCAATGGGCATCGGGCACCCGGTACAAAGGATGATCCTGGAACATGAGCAGGCTGGCAGCATCCTGCAGAAGATCCGCGAGCTTACCAATGACTATACACCACCTGAATATGCCTGCATCACCTGGAAGGTTTTCTATGAAACCCTTGCCGCATTTGAATCTGACCTGCATGTGCATATTCATCTTGAAAATAATATCCTCTTCCCCGGCGCGCTGAAGCTGGTGAACCTGCAATGAGGATCTGTCCAGTCAATTGTTGTGAATACCGGCCTCCGGCTCTCCGGAGGCTTCATTTTCACCTGATTGCGATATTCTCTTTCCCGATTTCGTAACCTCAGGAGTTACTGCTCCCTATACTTTTGCGCAAATTTTCCGTGAATATGTATAGCCAAACCCTCCGGCTGCTTATAGTAGTTTTCAGCACCTTCTTTTTTATCCCCGCTTCTGCCCAGGACAAGTCTGGCAGTATCCAGGGAACCGTAAACAGCTCAGATAATTTTCCCGCTTCCAACGTTAGTGTGGTCATCAAAGGCACCAAACTGGGTACTGCCACAGACAATGATGGAAATTTTGAGTTTGCAAGGCTCAAAGCCGGTGAATACACGCTGGTGATCTCCCTGGTGGGTTATGAAACCCTGGAGCAGTCAGTAAAAGTGGAAAATGGACAGATCGCCAAACCCGTGATCACGCTGCAATACAGCAACAACCAGTTGCAGACTGTGATCGTTACGGGTGGAAAGAATAAATTCCTCGTAAAGAAAAGTGCCACCGTGGCTAAAATGCCGTTGTCGAACCTGGAAAATCCCCAGGTGTACAGCAGTATCTCCAAAGAACTGATCAAAGAACAGGTTACCACAGATTTCAGTAACCTGGTAAAGAATGCAACCGGTGTTTACAAGATTTCCAATAACAGGGGCATCAATTCCGATGGCGCTACCTATTACAGCCTCCGTGGTTTCAGAACGGAAGTGAGTATGGTGGATGGCGTGCCCACTCAAACCAATGGTGAGATCGATCCTGCCAACGTTGAAAAAGTTGAAGTATTACGAGGACCTTCTGCCACGCTCTTCGGAGGTGCAGTGACTGGTTTTGGGGGTGTGATCAATCTTATTACCCGCAAACCACAGGAGAATTTCGGTGGCGAAGTGAGCTACCTCACAGGCAGCTACAACCTGAACAGGCTTACTGCCGATGTGTATGGGCCTCTCAATAAAGAAGGAACCCTGCTTGGCCGTGTGAACATGGCTTACCAGAGCCAGAACAGCTGGCAGGACGCCGGTTTCAGAAAATCATTCTTTATAGCGCCTGCTCTCGAGTACCGGGTGAACGAAAGACTGAAGATCAATTTCAATGCAGAACTGTATACTTCAGAATCTACCAGCCCAAGCACTATCTTCCTGAACAGGTCACGTAAATTTGTAGCAACAAATCCGGATGAACTGGGCTTCGACTGGAAACGTTCTTACAGGAACAATGACCTGACCATGAAGAACCCTACTGCCAACCTCAGGGCGCAGTTCAGCTATAAGATCAGTGACCAGTGGACTTCACAGACCATTGTTTCCAGCAATACCCGCGAATCAAAAGGCTATTATATCTATGAATTCGTGCGCAGGTTAACGGATGATTCCCTTGAACGGAACGTGAGCTATCAGAATACATTCAATTCCACCCTCAACATCCAGCAAAACTTTGTAGGTGATTTCAAGATCGGCGGTCTCCGCAACAGGTTGTTGATCGGACTGGATTATGTAGCGCTGAAAACCAATAATGACAACTCACCCTATATCGCTTTCGATACTGTGAATGCACTGAAGTTTGATGATGCAGCGTATACCAGGCTTTCCCGCATTGCGGTTGATGCCAGGCTCGCAGCCAGCAAAGCCGCCCCTACACGTAACCATACCAACACCAGTGTTTACAGTGCGTATGCATCGAACGTACTTAACATTACTCCTGCATTGTCCGCCATGCTGAGCCTTCGTGTTGATCGCTTCGAAAGTAAAGGCACCATCAACCATGCTACCAATGCATTGACGGCTAATTCCAAATACGGACAAACTGCTTTCTCTCCCAAATTCGGGTTGGTGTACCAGCTGATCAAGGATCGTTTGTCTTTATTCGGAAACTATATGAATGGTTTCTCCAACGTTACTCCTGTTGTACAACCGCTTCCTGATATTTCAGGTGTGATGAAGCCACAGCAGGCCAACCAGGTGGAAGGTGGTGTAAAGCTGGACATGTTCAACGGAAAACTCAACCTTACTGCCAGCTACTATGATATCCAGGTGGAAAATCTCGTAAGAACAGATGCTCTGAGCCGCGACGGACAGACCTATAATATCACTGTTCAGGATGGAACCCAGTACAGCAAAGGGTTTGAGCTGGAAGTTATTGCCAATCCTTTCAGTGGTATGAACCTGGTGGCAGGTTACTCTCATAACTACAGCAAACTCGTTAAGGTAATGGATAAGTACCTGATAGGCAGAAGGCCTGCCGGTGCCGGTCCTGCCGATCTTGCTAACCTGTGGATCAGCTACGGCTTCCCTAAAGGTAAACTGAGAGGCCTGGGCGCAGGATTTGGCGGTAACTATGTAGGGGACTTCAAAACTTCCAACAGTGCACTCACGGGAAATTTCACTCTGCCTGCATACACCTTGATCGGTGCAACTGTTTTCTATGAAACAAAGTCATTCAGGCTTGGTGTGAAAATGGACAATGTTACCAATGAAATGTATTTCGCAGGTCAGGGTACACTCTCCCCGCAAATGCCAAGGGCCGTGATCGCCAATATCACTGTGAAATTCTAATAAGAGCTTAATACACACAGCACATCAGCCGGCCTGGGAGTTTTCCGGGCCGGTTTTTTTATGGAAAAGAGATACGAGAAAACTGACGAAAATCATGTTTGGAATAATCCCTGGTCATACCACCACAAAACCTGCCCCGGTAATTTTGTGCTGTTATGATCAGTCTTCCTTCCCAATCACTCCTGCAGAAATACGATGTACCGGCACCCCGGTATACCAGCTATCCCACAGTGCCTTACTGGGATCATTCCACCCTCAGTGAAGACGCCTGGAAGCAGCAGGTAGCACAAACTTTCCTGGATGAACAGGGCGAGATCAGTCTGTATATGCACCTCCCTTTTTGTGAAAGCCTCTGTACTTTCTGCGCCTGCAATAAACGGATCACAAAGAACCACGAAGTGGAGGATCCCTATATCCAGACGTTGCTCAAAGAATGGCAGCTCTATCTTGATATCCTTCCCGCCAAACCCGTGATCCGTGAGATCCACCTGGGTGGCGGAACCCCTACCTTCTTCAGTCCGGCCAACCTCTGGAAACTCATTCACGGTATTACCAGTACCAGCATCATTGCAGATCATCATGCCTTCAGCATTGAAGCGCATCCCAACAATACTACCGAAGCGCACTTACAAGCCTTGTCCGGTGTGGGCTTCAACCGCATCAGCGTGGGCGTGCAGGACTTCGATCCGGTTGTACAACAGGCCATCAACCGCATACAGACCTTTGAAAAAACAAAGGAAGTGATCTACAGGGCCAGCAAACTGGGATACTCAAGTATCAATGTAGACCTGGTGTATGGATTGCCGCATCAGACAGTACATAGTGTGGAAGCTACTATCGGAAAGATAACGGCGCTGATGCCCGACAGGATCGCGTATTACTCCTACGCACATGTTCCATGGAAAAGTAAAGTGCAGAGAAGGTATACCGATGCAGATCTGCCCGGCGCTGCAGAGAAACTGGAAATGTACCAGCGTGGCAAGGAACTGTTACTCGCATCAGGGTATGTTGCTATCGGCATGGACCATTTTGCGCTTCCTGGCGATCCGCTGCTGGAGGCTACCGAACAGGGAAAACTCAACCGGAATTTTATGGGATATACCACTACCAACTCCAAACTCATCGTGGGACTGGGCGCTTCCGCTATCAGCGACGGATGGGGCGCCTTCGCTCAAAATGAAAAAACGGTGGAAGCATATGAAGCATTGGTACAATCAGGCAAACTGCCCCTGATCAATGGCCATCTGCTCTCTGAAGATGACCTGGTGATCAGGAGATATGTGCTGGACCTCATGTGCAGGCACCAGACCCAACTCAGTCACCCTACTTCTGACCCTACTTTCATCCCCAATGCGAAAGAGCGTTTACAACCCATGGTGCAGGATGGATTGGTGGAGATCGATGGAAATACCATCACCATTACAAATACCGGAAAATCCTTTATCAGGAATATCTGCGCAACGCTGGATGCGAGGCTGCACGCAGCACAGAGCGAAACCAATGTTTTCAGCAAAGCGATCTGATAAGTTCAGTAAATTTATAAAAACGGAAACGCTATGATGTACCAGCATAAATACAAAACAGCTGCGGAAGCAGTACAACTGATCCGGTCCGGTCAGCGTGTGTTCATTCACGGTAGTGCAGCCACGCCTGTACCATTGGTAAAGGCCCTGCAGAAACGGCATGAAGAACTGGAAGGTGTTGAACTGGTGAGCATCACCATGCTGGGAGAACTTGATCTGATGCGGGAAGAATACCAGAGGAGCTTCTTCATGAACTCCCTTTTTGTATCTGCCAGTGTGCGTGATGTAGTGAACCAGGGCAGGGGTGATTATGTACCGGTCTTCCTCAGCCAGATACCGCAACTCTTCAAGAAAAAGATATTGCCCGTTGATGTAGCGCTCATACAGGTTTCACCACCGGATAAACATGGGTTCTGCACCCTTGGTACATCCGTGGATATCGCCAGATCGGCCGTTGATATGGCTGAAACCGTGATAGCACTGGTGAATCCGCTGATGCCACGCACACACGGGAATGGCATGGTGCATGTGAGTAAAATAGATGTACTGGTAGACCATACCATGGAACTGCCGGTAGTGAATTATTCGGCTAAGATTGATCCGGCTGTGGAGCGCATCGGAGAATTGGTGGCTTCGCTGATCCCCAATGGCGCTACACTTCAGCTGGGCATTGGTAATATTCCAGACCAGGTGCTGAAGAACCTCGCCGGTCACAGGCAGCTGGGATTGCATACAGAAATGTTCTCCGATGGAGTAGTGCCGCTGATTGAAAAAGGCATTATCGATAACAGCCTGAAAAAACTGAATCCGGGCCGCTCTGTTTCTTCTTTCCTGGCAGGCACGCGCAGACTCTATGATTTTGTGGACGATAATCCTGCGGTGGTGATGATGGACATCGGGTATGTGAACGATCCCAGCGTGATCCGCCAGAAC
>NZ_JBQCGW010000215.1:0-69798 GCF_051955275.1 Pseudobacter sp.
ATCACCTTTGTTCAGATTGTGGTTGCCTTTGGGAAAAACAATGGTCTTGTTCTGACTTGATCTGCCTTTCCAGTCGTTGGAGCTTCTCTTGCTATCCCCGTCGATCAGTACTTTGAAGGTCTTCCCCAGGTCGCGCAGATTGCTTTCATGGCTGAGCCTGTTCTGCAACTTCACGATCTCCGCCAGCCTTCTCTTCTTCACGTCTTCGGGAATATCATCCTGGTAGCGGCGGGAGGCCAGGGTGCCAGGTCTTTCGCTGTAAAAGAACATATAGCTCATATCATACTTACTGTATTCCATGAGGCTCATGGTCTCCTGGTGTTCCTCTTCCGTTTCGGAGCAGAAGCCCGCAATGATATCTGAACTGAGACTGCAATCCGGCATGATACTCAGTATCCTGTCTACTTTGGCAATATACCATTCACGGGTATAGGTGCGGTTCATCAGCTGCAGCACGCGTGTGGAACCGCTCTGAACAGGCAGGTGGATATACTTGCAGATATTCTCATATTTCGCCATCGTATACAGCACCTCGTCCGTGATATCTTTTGGATGGGAGGTGGAGAAACGAACGCGGAGCAGGGGATTGATCAGCGCTACTTTTTCCAGCAGGTTGGCGAATGTGACGATGGTATCGTTCTGTTCGTCCACCCAGTAATAGCTGTCCACATTCTGACCCAGCAGGGTCACTTCTTTATAGCCATCATTGGAGAGGGCTTCACATTCCTGGATGATGCTTTGGGCATCCCTGCTTCTTTCCCTCCCCCTGGTGAAGGGCACCACGCAGAAGGAGCACATATTATTGCAGCCGCGCATGATGCTCACAAATGCGGAAACTCCGTCGCTGTTGAGCCTTACGGGTGCGATATCTGCATAGGTCTCTTCACGGCTGAGAAGCACGTTCACGCCGCGCTGACCGCCTTCCGCTTCTGCAATCAGGCTGGGCAGGGTACGATAGGCATCGGGGCCAACCACCATATCCACCAGTTTCTCTTCTTCGAGGAATTTTGCCTTGAGCCTTTCAGCCATGCATCCCAGTACACCCAGCAGGGCGCCCGGATTGGTCCTTTTTACCTTTCGGAGCTCAGTAAGGCGTTTGCGAACGGTCTGTTCTGCTTTTTCGCGGATAGAGCAGGTATTGATGAAGATAAGATCGGCCTCTTCAAAATTGCGCGTAGCGCCGAAGCCGCCTTCCTGGAGGATGGAAGCCACCACTTCACTGTCTGCAAAATTCATCTGGCAACCATAACTCTCGATATAAAATCTTTTGCTGAATTGTTGTGCACCAGCCGCTTCAGGGGCAATTGCCTCGCCCTGGCGGCTCTCATCATGTTTCTTCTGGGTAATGAAATCCAACATCTGCAATCTGAAATTAAGCAGCAAAGATAGGGGAAAAGCCCTATCAAATGACAGTATGACAGTTGATTGTCTGTTTACGGGTTTGCGTTATCTTTACGCCAGTATGCCCCTGATTCGACCACTACTAATTGTATGCTGCTGTATGCTATCGGGTATCCTGGAGTTGAACGCCCAGGAAAGACCAGCCAAATCCGCCCCGGGACTGATCACAGGCAATGTGATAGACCCCCAGCAGAAAGCCGTTGCCGATGCAACCGTTACCCTTCGTTCCTTCAATGATTCCCTGGCCGTCCGCAATACCCGCACGGATAAAAACGGGAATTTCGAATTTGAGCAGCTGCCCTTCGGGTATTATAAACTCACCATCAGTTTCGTAAGCTTCCGGCCGCTGACCCTTGACAGTATCCATATCCGGGCGGAGCGGTATGATTTCAATATGACCGATCTCACGCTGAAACCTAACGTGGACACGGCATTGGAAGAAGTGGTAGTATATGCGGAGAAGCCTCTTATCCAGAGCCGGGATGGCAATATCACTTTCAATGCGGGAGAGTCTGCCCTCAGCGCGGGTTCCAATGCCGCCGACCTGCTCAAGAGCGTACCGCTGGTGGCCAATGATCCGGATGGCAAGCTGGTGGTACGGGGCAAGGAGCCCAGGATCCTGATCGATGACAAACCCGTTGAGCTGAATGCACAACAGCTGGCAGACCTGCTGGAATCACTGCCGGGGTCCATGATCGAGAAGATCGAAGTGATGACCAACCCGCCGCCCCAGTATGCCAATGAATCCGGCGGCGTGATCAATATCGTTACAAAAAAAGGAAAAGTGGGAGTGGGCGCCAGGCTCACCGTTACGGCAGGCTCCCGGGGGGAATACGGCGTGAGCGGTAATATCAATTACCGGAAAAAAGGACTGGCCGTAAACTTCAATACAGGTTTTGCGTATAACGAGTTCGATGGCCGCAGTAATTCCATGCGCCGCAACTTCATCAACGATACCATCAATTATTATCGCACCAACGGCCAGAGCTTCAACAAGGGCATCCGCCCCAATGCCAGGCTAAGCGTGGATTATGAGTTCAATAAATGGAATCTCATCAACCTGGTGGCCACCTATAACCAGGCCATCACCCGCAACAAGAACGATAATGAATATGCGAATATCAACCGCTTCCATGAAGTGTACCGCATCCGCAGGCAAAGCATAGCCACGGAGGGTTTCAATATAAGCCCCGTGATCAATTTTACCTATACGCATAAAGGCAAGAAGGCGGGCGAGACCCTGCGTTTCATTGCAGGCGCCAATACTGCCTGGAACAATAACGACCGTGATTTTTATGAAGTACCGCTGAACCCGGATTATACACCTCGCGGAAAAGACAGCACCCAGCTGCAATACAACGATACCCGCAACAAGGGCTACAATTTCAGGGTGAATTACGATAAACTGCTCGACAACAAAAAAACTTCCATCAGTACCGGTGGTTCTTACGTGAGCGAGCTCAACGATATCGAGGTGAATGTATTCGGACTGCGGAGGGAACCCGTAAAAGAACTGCTGCCCAATACCGTCCTCAGCAATGATTTCGATTACCGCCAGCGGGTGAGCAATATCCGCGTGGCATTGAAGCAGTTGCTTACGGAGAGTTTTTCTGTGACGGGCGGTGTGGCGCTGGAGAATACTGATCTGCGTTTTATGCTGAAAGACAAATCCAAAGTGGACAATAACTATTCCACCTGGCTGCCCTTTCTGACCCTGAGCAAGAAATGGGAGGATCTGCTTGCCATCAATCTTTCTTACCGGAAAACCATCCGCAGGCCGGGCATTGCGCAGATGAACCCTACGGTGGATATAACAGATACCAATAACCTGCGCTTCGGTAACCCGGCATTGCTGCCATCGCCTTCTCATAATTTCGACCTCGTGTTCGGCAGAACCACGGACAAGTACTACCTGAACCTCAGTTTCGGCTTCAACCTGGTGCAGGATATCTTCAGCCAGCTGCGACTCCCTAACCCGGATAACCCGGTGAAGAACACCACTACCTGGTATAATATCAACGACAGGCAGGAGTTTGAGATCAGCACCTGGAACGGGTATACATTCTCAAAGGCATTACGGCTGAACATGAGCGCCAGTTATACCTACAACAAATACACGGGTTTTGATGGAACCAGGGTCACTACTTTCCGGAATGGCGGTACGCTCACTTCCGGTTTCAATGGAAACTGGGTGCCTACTGATGTGTGGAATGTGACCACGGGCCTGAACTACAACCGCTTTGCGAATCCACAGGGCAATGTGCGCGCCAATTTGCGGATGAATATCGGGATACAACGGAAGTTCTTCAGCAAAAAACTGGTAGTGACAGTGAACCTGATCGATCCGATCGTAAAGCAGGAGTTCCGCAGTTTCACCAGTTCCCGGTACTTCGACCAGGAGAGTTTCAGCAGCACGAATACCCGAAATTACAGGCTTACTATCGGTTATAATTTCACACAGCTGGGTAAAAAGAAAGCGCCGGTCAAAAAAACGCCGGTGAAGAAGAGGTTATAACGGTGATGCGTGTATGAAAATCCGTGAATCTTGATTCCGGTCAAGTTTCCGGTAAGTTTTTGATTCTTTAAGGCAATAAGAAAGCGAGGCTGCTTATCTTTACCATCTCCTTTCATTTTATGCATTGCTGGCAGGTACCACCGCCGGTTTTGTGTTTCTCCCTGGTTATTTACGGGATTTTTTGTTTTTCCTGTCGGCCACTATCTGGTTGTACACGATGTTGATCATCTTTTTCTCATCAACGTCAAAGTAATCGGCAATGCTGATGATTTTGTTCATGCGGATCAGCCCGGCATTGGTGATATAACCTGTGAGGGTAGCGTGGTTTGTTTTGAGGTGATTGATTACCGGAGTGATGTCATAGTAATCGAATATTTCTTTGAAAAGCGTGATCTCGCCTTTGTCGATCATCGACCGGATCTGTTTTTGCTGCTTTTCCTTATTCATGGCGCAAATAAACGGAACGCAGGCTGATCCATACTTATATAAGTATCATTAGTACTTTTAAAAAGAATCTTTAGTAAGTATGTAGTACGAAATCTACTTTTTTTAGAAAGAAAATGTACTTATTTTAGTAGTGTCATTACTGATTCATT
This sequence comes from Pseudobacter sp., assembly GCF_051955275.1. Lineage (NCBI taxonomy): Bacteria > Pseudomonadati > Bacteroidota > Chitinophagia > Chitinophagales > Chitinophagaceae > Pseudobacter > Pseudobacter sp. The sequence goes on from NZ_JBQCGW010000215.1 coordinate 4,513, forward strand.
TCTCCGGTCTGACTAACCAGATCATCCGGTAACTGCCACAAGACATTCAGACCTTTCAAGTCATTTCAAACATACTGTTTTCGCAGGTTTTCAGCACTTTGGTGCTTATTTAGTATTAATGGAAAATAGGGACTTCTTTTTTCCGGGAAGTCCCTTCTTTTAAACCCGTAAAATTATTGGCGTCGCTGTCCTCGTTATATGTGGGTAGGACATGCGTGCGCATGGTTAGGGCTTTTGATCAGTACAGCAGTCTTTCATGTCAATGGAAGGCTGTGGCGGCCTGTAGGCTGACACCTTACGAACTATCCGGTTTCCCGGTACTTGTTCTGAACCTTAGTGGTTACGTGAAAAAAAAGAATGCATCTAGTTGTGGGTGCATTCTTTTTTTATGTCAGCAATAACGATGGATGAGGTTGATTGTACGTAACCGGATGGATATTATCCAGCCTGATCCCAATGCAACAACAAATACAATAATGAATTTGAAAAATGCGTGGATGTTCAATGGCATCAGCAGGAACTGCATCCATACAATGAAAATATAATGCACCAGATAGATGAGGTACGCATTGGTTGAAAGTGAATCCCATAGCCGGTCCGGAGAGTTTATTGTTTTTCTGAATACAGTAATGAATGCCAGGCAGCTTGCTGTACAACTGGCTGCATATATTGAATAGTAGAGGCCCCAGGCCGCATTCGCAGGTAATAAGTTTTGTTTAACCAATCCCGCAAGTATATTAAAGTAGCTGTTAAAAGTAAGTGATGCGAACAACAGCAAAGCCAGAACTATCCAGTACCTGTAATGCCGGACCAGTTTTGAAGAAACAGAGAAGATCCCGCTGTTGAAATCTCCGGCGCCAATTATTACTCCCAAAAGAAAATATCCGGCATAAGCCAGAAACCTGCTGAGCTGAAAATCAAATGGCCCCCAGCCGGTCCAGGTACCAGCGCCGGTTGACCAGGCAACCGGAACATATAATATCCAGGTGATCCCAAACAACAGGAAGAAACAGATCACAGGTTTGTTCTGCAAGCTGGAAACCCTTCCGGAAATTGCCGCAAACGGCCCGCGCAGTACCGGCCACATTATTGCAGTGATGGCATTGAATACAAACAATACCCAGAGGAACCAGGGCGGACCAACAGGCCATGCTTCCGTGGTGAAAAAATCTTTTACATAGTCTTCGATATTCCAGCTCTGATGAGCCAGGTAGTAAGATGGGTAATAGGCGAGCAGCATGAACAACGTGCCTAACACGATAAACGGGATCAGCAGGCGATAGATCCTGTCTTTGATAAACAGCCAGCTTCCTTTTTTTTCCAGGCTCTTTGCAATGAACAATCCCCCGATAAAGAACATCAGGAACATGAAGAAGATATCATTGAAATTCGAGAAAACGTCCATTCCGATCCATCGTTGGTGATCCACCACAGGATTGGTACTGCGGATATAAGCCACCGGATCGAAACTGGCGAATGTAGTGTAGGCGAGGGAAGCATGATGCGCCACCACCAGCACGGTAATGGCTGATCGTAAATAATCTACCCATAGGTTTCTGCCGGTTGCTTGCATCGGGGGAGTTTATTCCTACAAACGTACAGGATGGCTGAAAGTTACAGGGGGAAAGATTTTGTCGGAGTGCCCCCACTCGCTCGCGTCCCCACTCGCTGACTACCAGTTGAGCTTACCCTGGTAATAGTCAAGGATATTGGTTCTGAGGAGGAACTCATACCGTGCACGGATCAGATCGATATTTGAGTTGTCTAATTTGTTCTTGGCAATAAGGTAGTCTACAGAATTGGAAGCGCCATTGTTGAAACGTACTTCCGCCGCCCTGAAATTCTCTGCATAACTGCTTACCTGGTCTTGCAGCGCCTGGTAGCGGTTGAGGGTGGCCGACATATTCAGGTAATCCCTTTCGATATTCTGACGCAAAGTGATGCGTGTATTCTCTGCCACATACTCCGCTTCTTTCAGCGAGATCTTCGCCAGGCTTAACCGGTTACGGTTCCGGAATGCATCCATGAATGGAATGTACACACCGATCCCGATATTGGTGCTGCGGTTGTTCTTCAGCTGGTCAAAGTAGGCAATGCGCTTATTATCCGTATCGAAAAAATTCCTGGAGTAGTTGGTATTGTAGCCCGCTCCTGCGCCAACAGTAGGCCAGAGCCCGCCGCGGGCGGCTTTTACATCTTTTTCCGCACTCTTCTTCACCAGGTCAACAGCTTTGACCGCTGCCAGCTGATCCAGGGCCTGACGGTACACGGAGTCGGAAGTGGTGGAGTAGCTGAGGTCGAACTGTTCCAGTCCGATGCGTTCCACGGTGAGGCTCTCATCGTACGTGATATTCATCAGCTGCGCCAGGCGGAGCCTTGCATTATTCAGCTGGTTGCGGGTTTCGATAAGCTGCAGTTTGTTGGCGGAGTACTGGCCTTTCAGATCGTAGAAATCGGAGGGCTTGATAGCGCCTTCGTCATTCATGATCTTCAACCGTTCCACCTGCTTTCCGGTTACCTCTGTGAGTTGTTCCGTCTGGTTCAGTACATCTGTAAAATTCAGTACATCCAGGTAGGCGAGGATCACATTGAGGGTGAGCAGGTCGCGGGCCTGCTGCCATTCCATCCTGCCGGCTTCGTACATGTATTGTTTGGCCTTCAGGTTATTGAAGAGGCGGAGGCCGTTGAAGATGGTCACATCCGTATTGAGGCTCACATCGGCCAGTGTATTACTGTTGTTGGTATATCCGTTGGTGGCATAATCGATACTTCGGCCCTGGCGGAGATAGTGTTGCACATTGCCGATAAGGTTAGGCAGCATTTCTCCTTTGGCGCCACGCAGGGCAATATTGTCACGCTGGTTATTGAGGTCGGCCAGCTTCACGTCCATATTATTCTTCAGTGCCGTTTCCACGCATTGTTTGAGCGTCAGCGGGGCCTGCGGCGTTTGTGCCTGGAGGTTACAGGCTGCCATCAGGGCAAGGCAGCACCCTGCCAGGAATTTTCCAGCTCTCATGATTATCACTTTAAATTGATTGGTCTCGTTTTTATACGGTTATTGTTCCTGTTCAATCCTGCCATCCAGCAGGTGGATAACGCGGCTACCATAACCCGCATTTTTTTCGGAGTGGGTCACCTGGATGATGGTAACGCCTTCCTGGTTGAGTTGTTTGAACAGGTCCATGATCTCTTCTCCCTGCTTTGAATTGAGGTTACCGGTGGGCTCATCGGCCAGCAGCAACTGCGGTTTGGCGATCAGCGCCCGCGCAATGCCAACCAGCTGTTGCTGTCCACCACTCAGCTGGGTAGGGAAGAGGTCTTTCTTTCCCACGATCTGAAAGCGGTCCAGGATATCGGCCACCATGGCCTTGCGTTCGCCACTCTTGATGTTCTGATAAATGAGTGGTGTTTCAATATTCTCGTACACGGTCAGTTCATCGATAAGATGGTAGGCCTGGAACACAAAACCGATATGCTGCTTGTACAGGGCAGCGCGTTGCTTTTCTTTGAGCGAATGAACGGGCTGATCCAGGAAAAGATATTCGCCTTCATTGAAATCATCCAGCATGCCGATGATATGCAGGAGTGTTGATTTTCCGGAACCTGATGGGCCCATGATGGAAACGAATTCACCCTGGTTGATGGTGAGGTTGATATCCTTCAGCAGGAAATTCGGTTTACCGCCTACGTTCACCCATTTGGAAATATGTTTCAGTGCTAACATGATGAAGGTTTTGTGATAATTGTGCCAGAACCTAAGATATATGATTTTCACAGTTTTACATAATCCCTGCACAATTATGCAGTCCGTTTACGATACAAAAACCGTCCGGTACTGATACAGTTGTTTTATTCGCTCCGCAGGCTTTTGACCGGGTTGGCCAGGGCCGCCCGGACAGTCTGAAAACTGATGGTGAACAGGGCGATAGCCAGTGCGGCCACACCGGCCAGCGCAAATGGCAGCCAGTTGATGCCGATCCGGTATTCGAAGTCCTGCAGCCAGTTGTTCATGGCCCACCAGGCAAGCGGACAGGCAATAACGAATGCTACAAATACCAGCAGCAGGAATTCCCTGCTCAGCAAACCGAAGAGGCTTCCCAGGCCTGCGCCCAGTACTTTGCGGATACCGATCTCGCGCACGCGCTGTTCGGCGGCAAACATGGCCAGTCCCAGCAACCCGAGGCAGGAGATGATGATGGCCAGTGCTGCAAAGCAGTTGGATAATTGCTTTGCCATGGTTTCCCGGGCATAGATCTTTTTAAATTCCTCATCTGCAAAATCATACACGAAGGGGAAGCGGGGATTTACTTTTTTATTGATGGTTTCCATCTGGCTGAGCACTTCCCTGGTTTTGCTTCCCTGCACCCGTACAATGGCATAACCATGGTCTGGATTCTCCTGAAGGTGCATTATCAGGTTATTGATGGGTTCATGCATGGAATTGAAATGGAAATCTTTCACGATGCCGATGATGGTGCCTTTCCTTCCCCAGAAAGTGAATGGCTTGCCGATCGGGTCTTTGTAACCGGTTTTTGCAACGCCAGTCTCGTTGAGGATGAATGATGCGGTATCGGTGCCGAAACTGCGGGAAAAATCCCTGCCGGCTACCAGTTCCATCTGCATGGTGCTGATAAAATCGTACCCCACACCGAGCTGCGAAAACAGTGGTTTGGTATTGGGGTCCTTGCCTTCCCAGTCGATACCGATGGTGCTGTTTCCGATCTCCATCGGGTCCTGCTCTGCACGGGTGATGGCTGTAACGCCAGGCAGTTTCTTCACTTCATCATTGAATACCTTGAAGTATTTATCGGGTTCTCCGAGCAGGGACACTTTCACTATGTTCTCGCGGTTAAGGCCCAGGTTTTTATTCTGTATATAACTTACCTGCTGTGATACGATGATGGTGCCGATGATCAGCAGGCTGGACAATGCAAACTGGAACACCACCAGACCTTTCCTGAACCAGTTGGCGCCGCTGCTGGCTTTCGCTACACCTTTCAGTACCACAATGGGTTTGAAGCCAGAGAGGAAGAGGGCGGGGTAGCTGCCTGCGATCAGTCCGGTGATCAGTGTGAGACCCACGATACCTATCCAGAATGTCCAGGCGGCAAATGGAAATTCAATATGTTTCTGGGTCATCTGGTTGAAGAATGGCAGCACCAGGAAGAGCAGTACCAGCGCCATCAGCATGGCAAGAGCGGTGATGATCACGGCTTCACCGATGAACTGCCTGATGAGGCCGCCGCGTAAAGCGCCCACCACTTTCCGGACGCCGATCTCACGGGAACGCTTGATCGATCTGGCAGTGGTGAGGTTCATGAAATTGATACAGGCGATGAACAGGATGAAAACGGCCACCAGGCTGAACAGGCGTACATATTCGATCCTTCCGCCGGAGATCACTCCGTCTTTCATACGGGAGTTGAGGTAGCGGTCGGTTGTTTTGTATATATCCAGTTCTACGCGCCAGCCACTTTTGGGATCCACGAATTTGTACATGAACTCTTTGAGTTTGGCGCTGACCTTTGCGGGATCGGCATCTTTGCGCAGGAGGATGGTGGTACGCGGCCCGTTATTATCCCATTGTCTGGCCCAGCCATTGGTCTCAAGCATATACTCCCAGTTGTAGAGGAAGTCCCATTTGGCGGTACTGTTCTCCGGCATATCTTCGAATACGGCTGTAACCGTAAAATCTTTCTGGTCATTGGCGCGGATGGTTTTACCGATGGCTGCCTGCGGACTGCCGAAGAAGGCATTGGCCATTTTGCGGGAGATGGCCAGGCTCACCGGCGAAGCCAGCGCAGACTGTACAGTGCCTTCAAGGAGTGGAAAAGTATACATCTTGAAGAAATCACTGTCCGCTGCATTGCCGGGCATGCGCAGGATCTTGTCGCCCAACTGGAAAGTTGTTTCCTGGTCCCAGCCCAGGGCGGTGGAATGTTCCACTTCAGGGATCGTATGTCTGATCTCACGGGCAAGGATACCCGGAGTGGAATAGGTGGATTGCACTTTATTGTCGAAATACTGACGCTCATACACGCTGTACAACCTGTCTTTATGTTCGTGGAACTGGTCAACACTTTTTTCATCCTGCACCCAGAGCATGATCAGCAGGCTGCAGGTGAGGCCCAGGGCCAGTCCGAGTATATTGATAGCACTGAATATCTTATTCCTTTTCAGGCTACGGATGGCTACCAGGAAATAATTCTTGAACATAAGGCGTAGGTTTTATAATAAGTAGGCTTGTTATTCTGATTTGAGTGATTTTACAGGATTCATCAGGGCGGCCCTGATGGCCTGGTAACTGACGGTGAGAATGGCTATCAGCAGGGTAATGCCGGCTGTTGCGGCAAAGATCCACCAGGTGATGGCGCTGCGATAAGCAAAGTTCTCCAGCCAGTTGTTCATGGCCCACCAGGCAAAGGGGAAGGCAATAACAGCCGCAATGGCCACCAGTTTCAGGAAGTCTTTCGACAACATCTGAACGATACCGGTAACGGAAGCGCCCAGCACTTTGCGGATGCCGATCTCCTTGGTGCGCTGTTCTGCAGCATAGGCCGCCAGCCCGAATAATCCCAGGCAGGCAATGATCACGGCAAGCGTGGAAAATGCCAGGGAAATTTTGCCGGTTCGTTGTTCAGTTTCATAAATGCGGTTGAAATCCTCATCCATGAATGCATAACGGATAGGTTGATGGGGCGCGAATTTCATCCAGAGGCCCTTGATGGTTTCAACAGACTTTTCGATATTACCGGCAGGCAGGCTGATAGCCATGGCTCCGCGTTCCATCCGGTTCATCAGCAGAAGCGGACCTACGGTCTCGCGCATGCTGTTGAAGTTGAAATCTTTTACCACACCTACAATATTGTAAGGAGTGATCTTTGTTCCGTATGGACCTTCCGGCATGTAGAGGGTCTGACCTACAGGATCTGTATAACCCAATAGTTTAGCCGCTGCTTCGTTGATCATTACTGCGGAGGAATCTGCAAAATCCCTGGAGAAATTCCGGCCCTTCACCATCTGCATGCCCAGGGTGGGCACATAATCTTCATCTACCTGCCAGATCTGCATTGTGGCAGTACTGGAAGGGTTGGCAGTAGCTTCCTTGAACACCACATCGGTGTTGCGGTAGCTGCCGGTAGGAAGATAGCCTGTAATGGTCATATGTTTTCCTGCACCTGCACGGATGATCTCTTCTTTGAATGTTTTTGCATTTTTGCCCATCACATAGGTGTCGTTCAATACCAGCACCTGGTCTCGATTGAAACCCGTTTCTTTATTCCGGATATAATTAAGTTGATTGTAGATCACCACGGTTCCTACAATGAGGAATATGGAGATACCGAACTGGAATACTACTAATGAATTGCGCATCCAGCTTGTTTTCAAACCGTTTGCCAGTCTGCCTTTCAGCACCTTAATGGGCGAAAATCCACTGAGAAAGAAAGCCGGATAACTACCAGCCAGTATACCCACCAGTAAGGCAAAGCCAATCAATACGGCAATTACGGCGGCATTTATATTATCCTGTATCACCAGTGTTTTTCCACTGAGCTGGTTGAACCAGGGCAGGAAGGCTGTAGCAAGAAAAATAGCGAGCAGTAATGACACTGTGCTCAATACGGTAGATTCTGCCAGGAACTGCAGGATCAGGTTCCTGCGTTGCGAGCCCATTACTTTCCTGATACCCACCTCACGGGCACGGTTACCTGACCGGGCTGTGCTGAGGTTCATGAAGTTCACGCAGGCAATGAGCAGGATGAAGATGGCCACAGCGGAAAAGATGTACACGTATTGTATATTACTGTTGGCGCCGAGCTCAGACATGCGTGAGGAATGCAGGTGGATGCGGGTAAGTGGTATGAGTGAATAACGCAGGTATTCGCCCCTGCTTTCTATTTCTTCCAGCGTGCTGTTGAGCAGTCCTTTCAGTTGCGGCGCCACGTAACGGGTTACGATGCCACGGAGACCATCGCTTACAGTTTTGGGATCGGTTCCGGGCCTGAGCGCGATATACGTATTGAAGTTATTGCCGAGCCAGTGATTGCTGCGGCTCTCTTCCAAGGTCTCCAGGGAGATGAAGAAATCGAAATTGAAATGCGAATTCTTTGGAACGTCTTTGATCACACCGGCTATTTTCATATTGCCGTTGGCAGTCTCGATGAATTGTCCGGCTACTGCTGTTTTATCAAAATATTTTTCAGCCATTGTTTCGGTGATCACAACGGTTTTGGGTTCCTTCAGCATTTCGCGCGGATTGCCATCCAGTACAGGAAGGGTGAATACATCAAAGAGGCTGGCGTCTGTATAGATCACGCGGTCTTCAACAATATTTTGATCTCCCTTTTTTAAAGTGAGATTTCCATTATTCCTGAAACGAACGGCCGATTCGATCTGCGGGAATTCCTGTTGCAGGGTCTTCATCAGCGGGTCAGGTGCAGAGGCAATGAAGAAGTCGGAGCCCCCGAAACGGATATCTGTATCGATCCGGTAGGTACGGTCTGCCTTTTCATTGAACCTGTCGTAGCTCAGTTCATCCTTCACATACAACAGTATGAGCAGGAAGGCGGCCAGGCCCATGGCGAGCCCTGCGATATTGAGCGCGGAGAAACTTTTGTTCTTCCACAGGCTTCTCACTGCGATCTTCAGGTAATTGCGGAACATGGCTCTATTGATTTTATTCAGTTCTCAATGATTTGACCGGGTTGGCAATGGCTGCTTTCACGGCCTGGAAGCTGATGGTGATCAGTCCGATGAGCAGGGCTGCCACTCCCGCAATGACAAATACATACCAGCCGATATTGATCCGGAAGGCAAAGTTCTGCAGCCATTTCTGCATGAAGTACCAGGCAACAGGCGCTGCCACCAGGAATGAGATAGCTGCCAGCCAAATGAATTCCCTGGAGAGCAGGTGCAGGATATTGGGAACGCTGGCGCCCATCACTTTCCTGATGCCGATCTCCTTGGTACGCTGCATGGTGCTGTATGCAGTGAGGCCCAGCAAACCAAGACAGGAGATGAAGATGGCAAGTCCTGCGAAATTGAGGAAGAGTTTGCCGAATCGTTGTTCATCCCTGTATTGACGGTCGAAGATCTCATCAATGAAAGTGTAGGAGAAGGGCAGATTGGGGATCATTTCCTTCCATTGTTTTTCAATGGCAGCGATGGTGGCAGGGATCTGTCCGGCAGCCACATTTACTGTCAGGTGATCATAACCACCGTTCTCAGACATGCGCATGGTGAGCGGTTTGATCTCCGTTTGCAGGCTGGTGTAATTGAAATCCTTCATGATGCCGATGATCTGGCCTTCGCGGCCCCATTGCCTGAAACGCTTGCCGATGGCTTTTTTGGGATCGGAATAGCCGAACATCCTCACAGCCGATTCATTCATCACGATGGACTTTGTGGTATCCGTCATGAAGTCTCGCGAGAATCTTCTGCCGGCCACCATCGGAATATCTAACTGGTCCATATAATCGAAGTCCACGAAGATAAGGTTGAGATTGGCGATCTGCATTTCTCCGTTGGTATTTTCAATTTCGGAGTAAGCGCCATTCCACCCCGCACCGGGAACGCTGGAGCCCAGTGATACCGATCTCACACCGGGAATGCTCCTGATCTTTTCTTTGAATGTTTTCTGTGCACTGGTGCCTTCGGTGGCGATCACCAGCATCTGGTCTTTCTTGAAGCCAAGATCGCGGCTGCGCATATAATTTGTCTGATAGTATACCACCATAGTGGCTATTATCAGTGCTATGGAAATGGAAAATTGTGCAACCACCAGTCCTTTTCTGAGCAGTATGCCTTTGGTGCCGGTAGCGAACCTTCCTTTCAATACCACGATGGGCCTGAACCTTGCCAGTACCAGTGCGGGATAGATCCCTGCCAGCAGGCCGATGCCCAACGCTGCCAGGAAAAGATAACTGATGTATTTCCAGTTGGTGAATACACCCGGACTGATGATCTTTCCTGCCAGGTTATTGAACATGGAAAGGAAGAGGGCAGTCAGCAGTAAAGACAGACCGAAGGCGATGATACTGATAATGATGGATTCGCCGAGGAACTGACTTACCAGCTGGAATTTGCCTGCGCCGGCCACTTTGCGGATCCCCACTTCCTTGGCCCGTTCCGTGGACCTTGCCGTAGTAAGGTTCACGAAATTGATACAGGCAATGCTCAGAATGAAGATGGCCACTATCGAGAAGATATAGACATTATTGATATTGCCGCTTTTGCCATCATTGCTGTCTGAATAGAGATAAACTGATCTGAGTGGTTTGAGGAAGAGGGTCACCCACATTTTCATATCGTCCATTTCCTTTCCAACTCTTCTTGTAAGAAAACCGGGCAGCTTTTTTTCGAGCGCGGCCGCATCTGTTCCGGGTTTGAGCAAGAGGTAAGCGTCTGCGCCATAGTTGCCCCATTGCTTATCGATACCCGGGGCCCATTCTTTGGTGATGGAGCTCATGCTGAAAAGGACGGTGCCTGCCATCTGCGTATTCTCAGGCAGGTCTTTCATCAGGCCGGTAACCTTACCTGGTCTGCCGCCGTCGCTGAGCAGCAGGGTCTTGCCCATTGGGTTCTCGTTGCCGAAATATTTTTTTGCCGCCGTTTCTGTCAAAACAATTGAAAAAGGATCTGTCAGTGCTTTATCGGGATCCCCTTCAAGCAGTTTCCAGCCAAAGACGCGGAAGGCGGCTGAATCCACGAACATGATCTTATCTTCCTTGAATTTTATATCGCCATTGCGGATGATCATATTGCTGTTATTGATCCGCACAAACTCTTCCACTTCAGGAAATTCATCTTTCAGGTTTTGCGCCACGGCCCACGCAGGGCCACCGGCATGCAATACTTCCGTAGGTGTTTTAATATCCGCTGCTACTTTATAGATGCGATCTGCCTTTGGATGGAAGTTTTCATAACTCATTTCAAACTTCACGTAGAGGAAGATCAGGAAGCAGGCCGTCATACCAATGGTAAGCCCCATGATATTGATGAACGAAAAAGCGCGGTGCCTCCAGAGATTTCGGAACGCTGATTTGAGATAATTTCTGAACATAGAACAAGTTGTTTTAAGAGATGGCTATACTATACCTGAATGAACTATTCGCTTCTCAGGCTTTTTACCGGGTTGGCCAGTGCAGCACGCACTGCTTTGTATCCTACGGTGATCCAGGCAATGCCCAGTGATATAATGATGGCCAGCAGGAATACTCCTGCACCGATATCGATCCGGAATACGAACTCCTGCAACCAGTTGCTCATCATCCACCAGGCCAGTGGTGTGGCAATCAGGAATGCCACCGTGATCAGGATGGTGAACTCTTTAGAGAAGAGATAAACGATATTACCGGTGCTTGCGCCCAGTACTTTCCGGATGCCCACTTCTTTTGTTTTCTGAACGGCCATGAAGCTTACCAGTCCGTATAATCCCAGGCAGGAAATGAAGATGGCCAGCCCTGCAAAGAATTTGTAGAGCCTGCTCAGTTGTTCTTCCATCCTGTAAAAATTGGCGATGCTTTCATCCACGAAAAAGCTGCTGTAAGCGTATTCGGGATAGAATTTATCCCAGGTCTGTTGAATGGATTTTGCCGTTGACGAAAGGCCGGCGGTATTCATTTTTATGGCAACCTGGTCATAGCGCTTGCTGTTTGATGAAATTTCGAGAGGCTTGATGTCTTCACGGAGTGAATTCGTTTTAAAATCCTTCACTACTCCCACGATGGTTTTCCAGCGGCTTCTTCCCAGCCGCATTTCTTTGCCGATCACTTCTTCCGGATTTTTAGCGCCCACTTTTTTCACGAAAGTCTGATTCACTACAAATTCTGCAATGGTATCGCTGGCCCTGGGAGCGCGGCCGGCAACCAGTTCGAGTCCATATGTTTTGAAATAATCTTCATCACCGAATTTGTGGAAGATATCAAAGGGCTCGTCGTCACCCTTATGATCATAGGTGAAATTGGAAGCTGAATTGTTATCGGAGCTCGGCACATCGGAATTGCTGCTCACGCTTACTACTCCGGGCAGTTGCTGCAAGGCAGCTTTGAATGCTTTCTGACGGGCGATAATGGAACTGTCTGCCCTGCCGGTGACCACCATTACGGCTTCTTTTTTGAAACCGAGATCGGCATTTCGTACAAAATTCATTTGTGTGATAGCGATGATAGTCCCAATGATCAGCACCTGTGAAATAGTGAACTGCAAAGTAACCAGTCCTCTTCTTACTGAGATGCCGCCCACGGAGGCGGAAGTGATCTTGTTCTTCAATGCCAGTGCCGGGCGGAAGCCGCTGAGCACCAGTGCGGGGTAGGCTCCGGCCAGGAAAGTGATGGTAAGTATCACGCCTCCCAGGAAGAGCATATTGACTGCAGTAAAGAGCGTAGGTATTTCCTGGATGGATACGAATGTTTTAATAAAAGGGAGCGCCAGCCTGGTCAGCAACAGCGCCAGGATCACAGAGATCATTACTATCACAAATGTTTCACCCATCATCTGCCAGAACAGTTGCCAGCGGTTACCGCCCAATACTTTTCTGACACCTACTTCGCGCGAGCGGCCAATAGCCTGTGCCGTACTGAGATTCACAAAATTGATGCAGGCCATTACAATGATGAGCAAACCAATGAGCGTAAGTGTAAGTAAAGATCCTTTGCTGATCACATGGTCGCCGAAGTGACCGCCATACCGCTCGTTATGATGGAGATCGGAGAGGGGTTGAAGAACGGCCCTGCGACTATTGTCTGTTTTATCACCGCTGTAATGTTCCTTGCTGATGGTATTGAGTTGCTGTTGTAACTGAGCCTGACTGATATTGTCCGGCAGCATGACCATTATCTGGCTGTTACTGCTGAGTGTACCCCAATCACGGGTCCAGCCATAATCTTTGATGGCTGGAAGGGTGGCATAGGATGTAAGGATGGTCATGGGCAGGTCTGTATTCAGAGGCTGATCTTCAAATACGCCGCCTATTTTCAGCACATAGCTGTTATCCAGGCGAAGTAATTGTCCCATTGCATCCTGCCATTTGCCGAAATATTTTTCAGCCGTGCTTTTGTTGAGCACGGTGATATTGGGTTCTTTGAGAACGGCGGCAGAACCTTCCAGCCAATTCACATCAAACATGCTGAAGTACTCCGGTTCTATGAAATAAGTGCCACTTTCTTCCAGGAATTTCTTCTCGATATTGGTTCCTTTTTCATGCTGCCCGATCACGGTGAACTGGCTGCCGAAATGCGCATTGAAGCCAGCTACTTTTATATCGGGCAGTTGGGTGCGCAGCAATTCTATTGCCGGAAAAGGAGCCCCTGGATTGTAGTCCAGCCCATCGGCATCGTTATCTTCCGTAACCACACGATAAATGCTGGAATAGTTCTTATTGAATTTCTCGTAGGAGTTCTCATACCTGATAACGATGAAGAGGAGCAGACAGGCGGCAATGCCAATGGCCAGTCCGGCCACATTGATGGCGGAATATCCTTTGTGGCGTAATACATTCCGGATGGCGATCTTCAGATAATTCTTTATCATGATTTCTACTTTTCGGTTTTATTCAGAACGCAGGCTTTTCACGGGATCGGCCAGCGCGGCACGTATGGTTTGAAGGCTGAGTGTTACCAGTGCTACCAGGATGGTGAGACCGCCTGTAACCAGGAAGAGCCACCAGCTGATATTGGTTCTGTAGGCAAACTGCTGCAGCCATTGATGAAGCCCGATCCATGCCAGGGGTATGGCAATGAGAAGGGCTATCGCCACCAGTGCGATGATATCCTTAGACAGCATGGTCACTATCTGGGTTACAGAAGCCCCCAACACTTTTCTCACCCCGATCTCCTTGGTGCGCTGAACGGTGGTGAATGTTACAAGTCCCAGTAAACCGAGGCAACTGATGAGGATGGCCAGGCCGGCGGTCCAGGCCATCAGCCTGCTGGTTTTCTGTTCAGACTCGTATGCATTGGCGAGTGATTCATCAAAGAAATTGGCTTTATAATCGAGGTCGGGGTACACGGATTTGAATGCCTGTTCAGCCTTTGCCAGCGCGTTCTTCCAGGTACTGCCGTCTGCGTTCTGCGGATGCAGCAGCACATGCATGGTGGTAAGCCTGCTGCCCTGATTGCTGATCGCCAGGGGGCGGATAGCTTCATGCAGGGTCTTCTGATTGAAGTCGTGCACCACACCGGCAACAGGAATATTCTTGTCATCCCAGCTCAGTGTAATTCCAACAGCATCGGCAGGATTGCTGAATCCCAGCAGTTTTGCGTAGGTCTGGTTGATGAGCAGTTCAGAAAGTGTATCGCTCTGCCGGGTATTTCTTCCTGCCACAATTGGCAGCTGGTATACGTTCACATAATTACTGTCGCCAACTTTTATATCGATGCTGGCTTCAATTTCTTTCTGACCATTAACGTATTTGATGGTGCTGGTCCAGATGCTTCTGCTGGCCGGCGGGTGGCCGCCAATGCTCACCATCGCTATCTCGGGTATGGCCCTGAGTTTGGCTGCCAGCAATTCTCTTTTCTGCGGGTTGTTTTCTCCCCAGGGTGTTCTGATGAATACGATGGCGTCTTTGCGTATACCGATATCCTTGTTAAGGGTATAACTCACCTGTTTGCTTACCAGCAGGGTGGCAACAATGAAAACCTGTGCCACTACAAACTGGGAAACGGTCAGTGATTTGCGGAGGATCACTCTTCTCGTATGTGCATTACCGGTAGATGAATAGTTTTTAAGCACCTGAACCGGCCTGAATCCTGAAAGGACCAGTGCTGGATAGATGCCAGACAGGAAACTGACCACCAATACCATTGCAGCCAGGAAGATCCAGATACCTGGATCGCCTGTTGCGGGAAATTGAATGCCTGGCGGAATAAAGTCTGCAAAGAGCCGCAGCGCCAGGGGAGTAAGCAGGCAGGATAAAACAGTGGCAAGAAGGGTGAGCAGGAATGTTTCACCCATGAACTGAACGATGAGTTGCTTTTTACTGCTGCCCATGGTCTTTCTGATACCGATCTCTTTGGCGCGGGTACTGCTTTGTGCAGTGGTAAGATTGATGAAGTTGATACAGCCAAGCAGTAATAAAAATCCTGCAATGGTGAGCAGTCCGTATAAAGTGTTTTTGTTGGCAAGGCGATGATCGAAATTGCCGTAACGCCCATCAAAATGGATTTCCGTGAGTGGCTGTAATGTATAGAACTGATCATCGGAATTTTTTAAATCGCGCGGGAAGTTTTTTCTGAACAGACCGGTCACCTGCCTTTCGATACCGGCTGGTGATGTACCTGCAGGAAGCTTTACCAGGATCTGGTTGTCATTGGTGGTGTTGTCCCACTCATTCCAGTCGTGTGGCTGCATACCGGGCCTGGTCAGTGTGCTGTAAGACAGAAACCCGATGAACCTGAAGTCGGTTCTGTCTGTTCTTGTTTTAACGATGCCGCTGACCGTGGTGATCAGGGTATCTTCCAGGTACAACTGTTTTCCGGCTAATTGCTCGTATGGTATGCCTGGAAAATATTTGTCGGCGCTTTCCGTGGTAAGCACTACCTGATTGGGATTGCTGAGGGAAGCATCCGGTGTGCCGCTGAGCCATTGATAGGGCAGTATCTTAAAGTAAGAAGGGTAGGTGTATATAAAACCTTCCTGGTTCTTGAAAATGGCTTTTTGTTCGCTCCCGGGATTCACGCTCACTTTCAGCATATCGGAAAGAGAGCGCAATGGTGCTGCTTCTTCGAGGCCGGTGATATTGGTGGGAATGGCGTTTACGAGTGGAACATTCACGCCGCAGTTATAGAATCTGTCGTCTGCAGAAATGAAGTTGGACACCACCCGGTAGATCCTTTTGTGATCAGGCACGGCACGTTCAAAACTGAAATCCCAGCTCACCATCAGGTAGATCACCAGTGCGGCGCAGATCCCGATGCTCAGGCCCAGTATATTCAATACTGTAAAGGCTTTGTTCTTCCAAAGGCTTCTGAAGGCGGTGTATAAATATGTTTTGAACATGGGATAAGTTTTGATGTTTTATTCGCTTCTCAGGCTGCGGGTTGGATTGGCCATGGCCGCCCTGATTGAATTATAACTCACTGTTGCCAGTGCGATCAGGATAGCGCCGCCGCCAGCCAGCAGGAATACCCACCACTGTATGCTGATGCGGTAACTGTAATCCTGCAACCAGGTGTGCATGGCCCACCAGGCAATGGGTGTGGCAATAACGATGCTCACTACCACCAGCGCCAGGAAATCCCTCGATAGTAAGGAAGTGATATTGAAAACGGAAGCGCCCAGCACTTTCCGTACACCGATTTCTTTCACGCGGTTCTCTGCCATATAAGTAGCCAGCGCAAACAAGCCCAGGCATGAAATGAAAATAGTGAGGCCGGCAAAGAGACTGGCGAGGGTGCCGATCCGCTTTTCATCGTTGAATTTCTTTTCGTATTCGGTGTCTGCGAATTTGAAAGCGAAGGGAAATTCAGGATTGTATTTTTTGAAGACCTCTTCCATGGCTTTCAGGTTATCAGCTACAGGGCGGTTGGGATTCAGGCGAAGATGCACCACATTGAACCAGCCTTTGGGTCCTGCGATCACCAAGGGACTGATGGGGGAATAGGGAGATCCCAGGATAACGTCTTTCACCACACCAACGATGGTCCAGTCGCTTTCCATATCGTGATAAGTTTTGCCAATGGGGTCTTTGAAGCCCATCACTTTTGCAGCGGATTCATTGATGAGGGCAGAGAGTGAGTCTCCGGGAAAATCTTTCAGGTTGATATCCCGACCTTTCACAATGGTAAAGCCGGCGGTTTTTACGAGGTCGCCATCAGTACAGAAGCGGTCCAGCACTATTTTTTTAGATTGATCCTTTCCTTCCCATTCGATGCCCCAGGTATTGCTCCAGCTTTCAGTGAGTGGTGCGCTGGTTTTGCTTAAGGCGGTGATGGCGCTTGCATTCAGGAGTTCCTGTTTGATCACTTGGAGGTTCTTATCTATCTCCTGGCTAAGGAAAACGTACCCCAGATCAGACCTGTTGTATCCTGCATCCCTGTCTTGCGCATGTTTGATCTGCTGACGGATGATGATGGTGCACACGATGAGAATAATAGCGATGGAGAACTGTGTCACCACCAGCACTTTCCTGGGAGTGATCAGCGCCTGGGCCTTGTGCAGACTGCCTTTCAGCACTTTGATCGGGCGGAATGAACTGAGATAAAAAGCAGGGTAACTGCCTGCCAGCAGTCCGGTGAACAGCACAAATCCCGATGCCGCCAGCCAGAAATAAATGCTGTTGAATGGTATGGAAAGTACTTTGCTTACAAGTTTATTGAATGATGGCAGACTGAGCTGCACAATGATCAGGGCTACGAGGCCCGATAATATTGCCAGGATAATGCTTTCTCCCAGGAATTGCCCGATGAGTGAACCGCGTTGGGCACCCACTACTTTCCGGATACCTACTTCACGCGCTCTCTTTTCACTTCTGGCTGTGCTGAGGTTCATGAAGTTGATACAGGCGATCAGCAGGATCAGGCCGGCAATCACCAGGAATAATTTTACCAGACCGATCCTTCCACCCACATTCACTCCATTCTCAAACTGACCGTACAGGCGTTGTTTGCTTACTGCATGGAGGAATACTTCAATGTCTTCTTGTCCTTTGGAATGATCGATGGTCACTTTCCTTATCTTCTGGTTCAGTGCATTCACATCCACGCCTGGCTTGAGTTTGAGGAATGTACCTACAGAGTTGTTTCCCCACCATTCATCGTCCCATCCCAGTTTTTTCATGTACAGCCAGGGTATCAGCATCTCGAATTTGAAATGTGAATTGTTCGGGGGATCGCTCACTATACCGGTCACTGTGAAATTGCTGGCTTCGGTGTAGGGGTTCATGGAGATCACTTTTCCCATGGGGTTTTCTTTACCGAAAAGTTTTTCAGCAGTTGATTCTGTCAGTACTACCGAGTAGGTACCGTCGAGCAGTTTATCCGGGTTTCCCTGTTTTATTTTGAAGTCGAATATTTTCAGGAAATCAGGATCGGTAAAGAGCCCTCTGGCATTGATCCGCTTGTCGCCTGCTTTCATTACAACGTTGGCGTCCGTGGAGCGGCTCATATATTCCACATCAGGATATTCCGCTTTTAAGGTGGGGCCCAGAATTTTTGGGGTAGAGCCCCATACCTGCAGTTTGCCATCGAACTCGGAGCGGTTCATGGCTTTGTACAAACGGTCCTGGTCTGAATAGAAGCGGTCGTAGCTGAACTCATCCTGCACCCAGAGCAGGATGAGGATGGCGCTGGCCATTCCTATGCTCAGTCCAAGTATATTGATCGCTGAGAAGCGTTTATTCTTCCAGAGATTGCGCCAGGCGATTTTAAAGTAGTTTCTCAACATGGTGATCCGTTTGTTTCAGGTGGGGTTAAAAAATCATGGCTATACTTGATGATCAGATCATGGAAGGGATCAGACCATAATATTTTCAGTGACGGCTTGTCCGTCGAGCATCCTGATAATGCGATGGCTGAAGCGTGAGTCGTGCTCGGAGTGCGTTACCATCACAATGGTGGTACCCTGTTCATTGAGGTCTGTGAGCAGCGTCATCACTTCATTACCATTGGAGCTGTCCAGGTTACCGGTAGGCTCATCCGCCAGGATCAGTTTGGGGTTGTTCACCACGGCGCGGGCAACGGCCACACGCTGTTGCTGACCACCGGACAATTGTTGCGGATAGTGTTTGCGGCGGTGCATGATCTGCATTTTATCCAGCACTTCGTCCACACGTTTTTTGCGTTCCGCGGATTTAACGCCAGTATAGATCAGGGGCAGTTCCACATTCTCGTACACGGTGAGCTCATCGATGAGGTTGAAGCTCTGGAAAACGAAGCCGATATTGTGTTTGCGGAGGTCGGCCCTTTTTCTTTCATTGAAGTTGGCCACTTCAATACCGTTGAAGATAAAGCTACCGGCATCGGGATCATCCAGCAGGCCGAGGATATTCAGCAGGGTGGATTTTCCGCAGCCTGAAGGGCCCATCACAGCAACAAACTCGCCTTCCTTCACTTCCAGGGTCAGTTTGTTGAGTGCAACGGTTTCCACTTCTTCCGTGCGGTATACTTTTTCGAGATTGGTGATCTTGATCATATTGTTTTGATTGAATAAACGATTTAGTGAATGTAGAGGTTACAGGAGGGGAGCAGGTTCCGCAAAGGCAGGAAATCCGTTCCTTCATCTTCCTCCGGCATTGTTTCTTCTACGGCCCTGATGATGAAGGGGGCTCTCACCTGTTGTCCGTCACATACGATCCCGGTTGTGTTGGGCCATGCAAAGAGCACGCAGCCAAGTACAAGAAGGGTGGTGTAAATGATCCTGTTTTGAATTTTCATACGAGGTGATTTACTCTTTTTTCAATATCAGTTCCTGCATTTTGTCGTAGTTCTCATAACTCGACGTGATCACTTTGTCGCCGGGTTTCAGCCCTTTCAGCACTTCATAGTAATCAGGGTTCTGACGGCCGAGCTGGATATCCACTTTGAAAGCAGTTTTTCCGTCGTCGCTCAGTTTGAAGATGGAATTTCCACCTGTCTGCTGGTAGAAACCGCCTTTGGCGAGCAGGAGGGCTTCTGTCTCATCGCTGAGTGCGAGGCGGATCTGCAGGGTCTGTCCGCGGCGGATACCCTGGGGTTTCTCACCTACAAATTCCATATCCACCTGAAAACGGCCATTGGTTACCTGTGTGAACACTTTAATGATGCGGAGCTTGTATGCTTTGTTGGCAAAAGTGAACTCACCTTCCAGGCCGGTGTAGATGCGGGAGATATAATGTTCATCGATGTCTGCGCGTACTTTGAAGCCGCTGAGTACGTCTATCTGTCCCAGTCTTTCTCCCTTGTTCTTGTTCTGACCGATCTCTGCCTCCAGGGAGGTGAGCTGTCCGTCAACGGGTGCACGAACGATCAGGTCGCCCACTTTTTTGCGGTTGAGGTCCAGCGTGGATTTGGAGCGCTGGTAGAGTTCTCGCGCCTGCTCAACACTCTGGCGGGTGGTGATACTGTCCTGCTGCATGATCTGGTCAGTCAGTTTCTTTTTCTGTACCTGGTAGATATAATTGTTTTCGGATTTCTTGAATTCCTGTGCACCGATCACTTTCTCTGCGTAGAGTTTCTTGTTGAGGTTGTACTCGCGTTCAGCTTCTTTGAGGGTGTTCTCCACATCGGTGAGCTGGTTGAGCTTGGTAACGGTGTTCTGCTGGGCAGCATTGTTGGCGATCTGCATTTGGGTGAGCAGGTTGTACACGCTGGTTTCCTGGTTCACCAGGCTGAGGGCCAGGTCGGTATTGGAGAGGCGGAGGATGGGTTGGCCTTTCTTCATCACGGCGCCGTCTTCCACAAATTTCTCTTCCACACGGCCACCTTCGAGTGCATCCAGGTAAATGGTGGTGATGGGGAGCACCACGCCATTCACGGGAATGAATTCCTGGAAAGTGCCTTTGCGGACCTCACTGATAGTGATCCTGTCCACATTCACATTCAGCCGGCTTTTACCGGAGGTAAAATAATAACTGGCGGTAATGAGGATAAGGATGGCAACAACTCCAGAGATTGTCAGCAACTTTTTGGTGGTCCACTTCTTTTTGGCAATAACTCGATCCACAGTATGATAGTTTTAAGATGTTTCTTTTTAAAAATGGCCGCCCGGAGGTTCAGGCCGGGCGACCCTGAATTTTAAACACAACTCTTATGAGAGAAAAACAACTGCACATCCAATATCACAACGCTGTGCCAGTTTAGAAGATCTATGAAAACCAGTAAGTTAAGGCCGTGGTAACCGGGCTGCTGTACTGTTGCGTTACACTTTGTGTCCGCTTTTGATACAGTGCCCTGAAGGCGGGTTTACGGTATAAAAAATTGTTTGCCATGGCTTTGTAATTATGGTATAATTGTAGTTGGGTTTTGTTGCATAAAACAGAATATTTATTTTATTACCATGTCGCTGAAGAATGCCTCGATACTAGTTATAGACGATGACCAGGATGTACTGACCGCTGTAAGACTGCTGCTGAAGACCGAAGCCAAAGAAGTGGTGACGGAAAAGAACCCGGAGAATATCCGGAACCTGCTTTCCAAACAGCCCTTCGACGTGATCCTGCTGGATATGAATTTCAACAGCAGCATCAATACCGGTAATGAAGGCATTTACTGGCTGGGAAAGATCAAAGAATTAAAATCGGAAGCTGCTGTGATCATGATCACGGCCTACGGGGATATCGATCTGGCCGTGCGTTCCCTCAAGGAAGGCGCCGCCGATTTTGTGGTGAAGCCCTGGCATAACGAAAAACTCATCATTACCATCAGGGAAGCGCTCAAACGCAAAGGGAAAGCAGCCTCCGCACCCAGTTTCCGGGCAGACTCCGTCATCGGCACGGAACTGCTGGGAGAATCTGAAGTGATGCAGGATATTTTTCATAAGATCGAAAAGATCGCTCCCACGGATGCCAATATCCTGATCCTGGGAGAGAATGGCACCGGTAAGGATCTGATTGCCAAAGCCATCCACCAGCAATCATTGCGGTCCGACAAAGTATATGTGAAGGTGGATGTGGGCGCCTTGACGGAAAGCCTGTTTGAAAGTGAACTGTTCGGCCATAAGAAAGGTGCGTTTACGGATGCTCGTGAGGACAGGATCGGCCGGTTTGAAGCAGCCAACGGAGGCACCATCTTCCTGGATGAGATCGGGAATATAGGGCTGCACCAGCAGGCAAAACTGCTGAGCGTGCTGCAGAACAGGCAGGTGGTGAAACTGGGTACCAATATGCCGGTGGACATCAATATCCGGCTGATCTGCGCAACCAACGTGCCTTTGCCGGAACTGGCCAATGAAAGCCGTTTCCGGAAAGACCTGGTATACCGGATCAATACCGTGGAGATCATGGTGCCGCCACTACGGAAACGCGGCAACGATATCATTCTGCTGGCAAAACATTTCAGTAAGGTATACAGCAATAAATACCTGAAGCCTGTGCTGGAGTTCGATACAAAGGCCATGGAGAAATTGCTGGGATACCATTACCCGGGTAATATCCGTGAATTGCAGTATACCATCGAGCGGGCTGTGATCATGGCAGATGGAAATGTATTGCAGGCCTCCGATCTGATCTTTTCACCCATTGAATCGGCGCCTGCCACACAGGAGGATCAACCCGATGACCTGAAACTGAGCTCGGTGGAAAAGAACACTATTTTGCGTGTGATAGAAAAACACAATGGCAATATCACCAAGGCAGCGAAAGAGCTGGGATTGACGCGCACCGCGTTGTACCGCCGCCTCAGTAAATACGATATTTGAGTATGAGCTTTTTCAAAAGAACAGAGTGGAGGATCTTCATACGCGTGCTGGCGCTGTTTGTGACCATCAGTGTGAGCTGCCTGATCATCATCAAAGGATATTATGTATACCTGGTGGTGATGATACCGATTGTAATCGCCCAACTGGTGGACTTTTACAGGATCAACCGTAAAGCGCATGATGAACTGGGACAGTTTGTGGAGTCTGTGCATTACCGCGATTTCAGCAGGTACTTTGATGTGAAGCATGCCCCCGTTGATCTGCAGCCATTGCGGCAAGGATTCAACCAGATCAATACCACCATAAAAGATATCAGCAGGGAACGTGAAACCCAGTATCAGTATCTGCAGAAGATCCTGGAGCTCATAGACACGGGGATAATGATGTATAAAGAAGAAGATGGCACAGTGATGTGGATGAATGAAGCATTGAAGAATATGCTGCAGTTACCTTATCTCAAAACCATTCACAGCCTGCAGCGCAGGGATGAAGAGCTGTATCACCAGGTGGTTGCTTTGAAACCCGGCGACAGCAAGATCGGCACTGCGCACCTGGAAAAATCTCCTTTTAAGATATTGCTCTCTGCAACCGCTTTTCAAACGGATGGTGATAAATACAAGCTCATTGCTTTTCAGAATGTGAATGAGGCGTTGGATGAAACGGAATCCAAAGCCTGGCAGAAACTGCTGAGTGTAATGACGCATGAGATCATGAACTCCATTGCTCCGATATCTTCGCTGGCAGCCACTTTGAAAGGGAGGTTGCAGGAGATGAGCAAATCGCTTGATAATAATTCCGGAGATCTGGATGACCTGGAAGTGGGGATCGAAACGATCAAGAGAAGGAGTGAGGGATTGTTGAAATTTGCGGAGACTTATCGTAATCTGAACAAGATCACCGCACCTAATTTGCGGAAAGTATATGTGCGTGATCTGTTCGAGAATATGCACCAGTTGATGCAACCGACGCTGAATGCCAAAAAGATTGAGCTTGAAATAATATTAAAGGATCCGGACCTGATGCTGGATGCGGATACCAATCTGGTGGAGCAGGTGTTGATCAACCTGGTGGTAAATGCCATGGAAGCGGTTAAGGATCAGCGTGAGCCGCATATCATTTTATCTGCTTACTTAGCTTCTAACCGTAAGACGGTTATCCGGGTGTCTGATAATGGAACTGGTATGAGCGAGGAGGTATTGGAGAAGATCTTTATTCCTTTCTTCAGTACGAAGAAGAGTGGGAGTGGGATTGGGTTGAGCCTGTGTAAGCAGATCATGATGCTGCACAGGGGGCATATAACAGTGCAGAGTGTAGAGGGAGAGGGGACGGCGTTTGTATTGCAGTTTTAAGTATTCAGAAACTCCTGCTGACTATCTATGTATTAATATAGTGTTTTCATGCATAAAATCCTCTCTTTGATGTAAATCATGAAAATGCATAGAAACCATTAATATTGAAAAAATTATTTCCCAATGGATTCTTTGATTGGGAAATTATACTATTCTTGCATCTGAATAGTGACCATTAAACCAACAAAGTTCAGGTAATCATTCCTGATATTGAAACCCCCGAACCTTTCAGCGCAGGAGCTATCTTCTCTTCGCTTCAAGTTATGTTCATTCCTTTCGTTTCCTTCTGTTGTAATATGCGTCATTGGTACAATAAAGATTAGCCGGAGCCAGGTACTGGCAGGTTAACCTGTGTACTTCTTTTTACTGTTTCACAGCCCACATTCACTTATTACCTGACCAATTTTTATTTGGCTCATGACTAAATTCTATTGCCTGTTAACAGCAATG
This sequence comes from Pseudobacter sp., assembly GCF_051955275.1. Lineage (NCBI taxonomy): Bacteria > Pseudomonadati > Bacteroidota > Chitinophagia > Chitinophagales > Chitinophagaceae > Pseudobacter > Pseudobacter sp. The sequence continues at coordinate 28,644 of NZ_JBQCGW010000215.1, forward strand.
CTGTTTGTATTGTGCGCTGGTTATTCCCAGGTGGTGATACAGTTACAGGTCCCTCCGCTGGGCCTGACTATCAAGCCACAATTATGGAATCTAGCCTTGATGAATGGTACCCGGGAGCCGCTGAATGTGCGGCTGGAGGTGATTATCCGTGATATTGCCAGTGATCAGCAGGTATTGACAGGCACCACACGTTTGTTTACATTGCCGGAAGGTGGGATACAGGTTCAGGTGAAAGACGTGCTGCCGGTAGTTTACAGCTCAGGTTCTTCTCTTATTCCTGTTGATCCGAATCCGGATGGCTTTTTGCCGGTGGGCATCTTCAATATCTGCTATAGTCTTATCGGTAGTAAGAAGGGGGCGCCTGAAGAAGTGCTGGCTGAAACCTGCGAAACATTCGAGATAGAACCATTAAGCCCACCAATGCTGGTGATGCCGGCTAATGATGATTTTGCTGAAAGTACAAGACCCTTCTTTACCTGGCTGCCGCCAGCGCCCTTCCAGTTATTCTATAATATGCGCTTTGACCTGAAACTGGTGGAGGTCTTTCCTACGCAAAGTCCATCGGATGCCATTCAGCAGAATATTCCGATCACCTTGCAAGGCGCTATTCCCCTGTCTTCTTTTCAATACCCACTTACCATGCCGGAGCTGGATTCTTCCAAAACATATGCCTGGCAGGTGGTGGCGAAGAACGGTATTCTTCCTGTTGCCAATAGTGAGATCTGGACTTTCAGGGTTAAACAATATGGACAGGATACTACCAGGTTTCTGTCAAAAGGATATCACACCCGGCTTCGCAGGGAAGATGATGCTTCTTATATCATCGCATCAGAGAAGCTGATGTTCAGTTATGATCATGAGTACAGTGATTCTTCAGTGAATATCAGGCTGACCGATATCACGAATGCCATCAGAAGAACGGTGACCATTGATGAGCCTGCTTTGAAAGTCAGGTACGGCCAGAACCTGATCAACTTCGATCTGGGGCCGGTGAATGTTATTGATAAACATATATACCTGCTTGAGTTGATCAATATCAAGCAGGAGAAATGGTATTTGAAATTCGAATACCGCAAACCCTAATACAGCTTCTTTTTTAAATAGATTTCCATGGTACAGACCCTATCCCGGTATCAGAAGACTATTGCCTGGCTTTTGTATATCTCCATCTATCTTCAGTTGATTTTGACGCCGTTTTTGGCTACTGCTGAATCCGGCAGGTACAGACCCTTATATGCATTTGAAGGGCGTGGCATAGCTACCAACCGGCCTCTGAAAAAGATACATCGTGAAGTGATTGCTCCGGTATCAAACAAAATTCCTGTTTCCGCTGCTGCAAAACAACCTGCGGTAAAGAGTGATTTGACAGATTTGACTGATCACACTTTATCCGGTGGGCCTACTCAACCTGAAATGTCTGCTTTCAGCAGTGTTGGTAATTCCAATATGGTTGATCTTTTCTCCGGAGATTTCAGCTATACGATACCGTTGCTGGATGTAGGCGGTTATCCTCTGGCTCTTGGCTACAATGCAGGGATAACAATGGATCAGGAAGCAAGCTGGGTAGGTCTTGGATGGAATATCAATCCTGGCACCATTACAAGAAATCTCCGTGGCTTGCCGGATGATTTCAAAGGTGATACGGTCAAAAAAACTGTATTCGTTAAAGAGAATAAAACAATCGGAGTTAATGTAGCATATGACAAAGAGGTGGCAGGAGTTCCCATTGACAAAAAGTTAATGAGCAAAAAGGACGCAGAGGATGTAAAGAAAAGTGGCCTTAATTTTGGTCTGGGAGTAACTCATAACAATTACAAAGGGTGGGGACTTGAAGTGTCTCACAGCATTGGTCTCAATGCAGGAAAAAATGCACTCGGCCCTTTGAGTGGCGGTTTATCTTTATCCTCCAGTTCTATGAGTGGTTTATCCGTTACGCCATCTGCCGGCTTTGTGCAGCAGTTGAAAGAAAAGGAAAACTCTTTCTCTTTCACCAGTATCAGTCTGCCTTATAATTCCAGGAGTGGTTTGGGAAGCCTGCAGCTCTCAACGGGAATCAGTCAATCCAGGCATGTTGAAAACAAGAACAGGAATACGCGGTATAACAGGGGATTCAGCGGAGGTGACTGGGGGAGCACCCTTTTATCTTTTTACACTCCTTCAGTGATGCCTTCTATCAACGTACCCTTTACCAGCAGGCAATTCACATTCAGCGCCAAGATAGGCTGGGAGGAGAAAATTCTTCATCGCAATATAGCAGTTTCGGGATACGTGTCCAGGCAATATGTTGCACCTGCTGATACTACCACTTATCTTCCATCTTACGGATATCTTAATTACCAGCATGCTGCTCCTAATGGCAGTTCATTACTTGATTATAACAGGGAGAAAGAATTGCCTTTCCGCGAAAAGCCTGCGTATCCTCACATAGCTGTACCTTCTTACAGCTATGATGCATTTTCTATTTCGGGTGAAGGCACGGGAGGGATGTTCAGAGCTTACAGGAGTGAGATCGGATTTGTATATGATAACCGGATGCGAAGCGGCAGTTCATCTGAAAGGTTCAGCCTCGACGTTGGCGCCGGTCCGGATATTGCGCACCTTGGATTTGAAGTTGGCCCCAGCTCATCCAGTACCAGAACCGGTCCCTGGCTTGCGGATAACCGGATGGCAGATTCTGTAAGGTTCAGGAACAATGATGGATTGTTTCAGGCAGCATACTTCAGAAATCCGGGTGAAAAAGCGATCAATGACAAAGCCTATTATGCAGCAGTAGGAGACGATGACCTGGTAACGCTGGAACTGGAACAGCGAAACAGCAGGGACCCCAATATAGTGGCGGCTTCCAACCTGATCAGGTATAGACAGGGAGAGGCGCTGCCTGGTACTATTCCTGTAAAAAAAGACAGTACGCTGAAACGCAACAGGGATAAACGAGTTCAGGTGATCTCGTATCTCAATGCACGGGAAGCCGATGCAGTTGGATTAAATAAATACATTGATAATTATACTTACAATGTTTTCGACCCATCCATTTGTGGAGCGCCGGATAATGACCCGGAAGACTTCGGCACCGGACTCACGATGGAGTTGTTCGGCAACAAACTGTTAACCGGATCACCTGCCCTGGTCTGGTATGGCAGGGATGAATTATGGCAGGAACTTACCAATGGTTACCCGAAAGATCAGCAGGCAGGAGTGGTGCACGATGAACGCTGGTCAATCCGCTGGACCGGGCGCATGCGTGCACCGGTTACAGGCTCCTATTCCTTCAGAGCAAAAAGTGATGATGGCTTTTATCTGAATGTGAATGGGAAAAATGTGATCGATAACTGGAAGGTAACCAACTTCGATGCCGGCTATGTTTATGGTTCGCTCAACCTGGAAGCAGGGCAGTTTTATGAAGTGGAAGCAGCCATGTTCGATAACAAAAAATATGGTGGCCTTAACCTGGAATGGCAATACCCCGGCGCTGTTTATCACAAGATCCCGCGTGAACTGCTTTACCCAAAAGCCACCGATTCTTTGAGGGTGAGAAATCCGGCAGATACCGCAAAGAACCTGATTGTTAAAGAAAAGCGCATCAATGATTTCAGGAAAGCCCACCATATGTCCGAAATCTCGGTCCTGAATAACGATGGGAAAAGATACATATACGGAATACCAGTCTACAACCTGAAACTAAAGGATGTCACCTTTTCCACAAAGGAGGGTTTGGGCAATATGCAGAAAGGAATGGTGAAGTTCACTCCTTCAGGTAACAACCCGGATAACACCACAAAAAACAGGAATGGAAAGGATAACTATTTCTCAAAAGAAGAAATTCCTGCGTATGCGCATTCCTTCTTGCTGACGGGAATTTTGTCTGACGACTATTCTGATCTGACAGGTAATGGTATTACTGAAGATGATCCGGGAAGTGCGGTAAAATTCAATTACTCCAAAATATGCGGATACTATAATCCCTTCCGCTGGAGAACACCTGCGGGCCCTGACAGTGCCGCGTATAACGAAGGGCTTCGCACAGATTACAGGGATGATAAGGGCACCTATGTATACGGAGAGAAAGAACTGTGGTATCTGCATAGCATTGAGTCGAAAACTATGATTGCCACTTTTGTGCTGAGCAGCCGTAAAGACATGCCTTCGGTTAAAGAGAATGGAGAGCGGATATATGACAGTTCTGCCAAAAGGCTTGAGAAGATCCATCTGTACAGTAAGGCGGACTTTAATAAATATGGCAAAAAGGCAAAACCGGTGAAAACGGTACATTTCGATTACAGCTATGAATTATGCCGTGGCGCTCTTGGTAACGATACCGGAAAGCTTACTCTCAAAAAAATCTGGTTCACGTACAACGGTGTAAAAAGAGACAGTGCTCAAAGTAATCCATACCGCTTCCGCTATCACAGCAATAATCCGAGATATAATAATCAGGCTTCTGACAGGTGGGGCAGTTACAAGCATCCTTCGCAAAATCCTAATTCAATTGCTGGAGATACAGTCCGGAATGCTGAATACGCTTATGCTTTGCAGGACAGTGCGCTGGCTGCTCAAAATGCAGGAGCATGGAATCTCGAGAGCATCGATCTTCCTTCCGGAGGAATGCTTAAGATTGACTATGAATCTGACGATTATGGATATGTGCAAAACAGGCAAGCGATGCAAATGTACCAGATAGCCGGTTTCAACAGCAGCCCCAATTACAATACAGCCGTTCCTTTTCTTTATGGAATACAGGATTACCGGTATGTTTTCATTAAAGTGCCTTCCGGTGGAACGGCCAAAGATATTTATGATAAATACCTGTCAGGGATAGAAAAGATCTATTTTAAAGTTTTTGTGCGGGTTCCTAAGGATAATTACAATAATGGGCAGACGCATGAATATATTCCTGGTTATGCCAGGCTTGAAAAGGGAGCCGGCAGCTATGGAGTGGCAGCCGGAAATATAATCTGGGTGAAATTGCAAGGTCTTCACCTGGATGGTAATGCGGGCGGGGAGTATAGTCCGATGATGATTGCAGCCACACAGTTCCTGAAACAAAACCTTCCATCCAAGGCATGGCCGGGATCAGAAACCGGCGATGACCTTGATATGCGGGAGGCGATATCGGTAGTTTCATCGCTGGTAATGAACGTTGTTGAAGCAGTGAATAAATTTGAAACGGTTGCTCGTCAGAATGGATTGATGGCTCAGGTGGACATCAGAAAAAGTTTCGTAAGGTTGCTGAGCCCTCAACGGAAAAAATATGGAGGCGGACACCGCGTAAAGCGCGTCACACTTTTCGACAACTGGAATAAAATGACGGGACAGCGGGATGCTAAGTATGGCCAGGAATATTCGTATACAACAGATGAAAATAGTAATGGATCAGTGGTTACATACAGCAGTGGTGTTGCTTCTTATGAACCCGCCATCGGGGCAGAAGAGAATCCCTTCCATATGCCAATCGAGTATATTGATCAGCCTTCCGTTTTACTGCCCTCTTCCAGAGGATATACAGAAGAGCCACTCGGAGAATCTTTTTTCCCTTCTCCGGGCATTGGTTATAGCCGGGTACGTGTAAGAACCATCAACCATCTCAAAAAGAAATCCGCTAACGGTTTTGACGAAACCTCTTTCTATACTGCAAAAGACTTTCCCGTATTTACAGAAAGAACGGTTTTCGATCCAGGCACCTTTAAAAGGTACAGACCTGCCTTGTCCAATTTCCTGCGCATCATGGCTTATCATTATCTGACGCTCTCTCAGGGATTCAAGGTTGAGCTGAATGACATGCATGGCAAGCTTCGATCCAAAGCTTCTTATCCGGAAAACGACCACAAGAATTATACATCTTATGCAGAATATTTCTATCGCAGTGAAAATACTGCTGGCGGAAAAAGACTGAAGAATACCGTGATGGCTATCCGGCCTGACGGGGTTATCGATACAGCGGCCGTGATCGGAAAAGATGTGGAATTGATGATGGATCTGCGCGAACAGGAATCCATTTCCGAAAGTATCAACCTGGAACCCAATTCAGAAATGTTTTCAGCAGGTACCATACCTGCGATCCTGCTGATAGCACTGAACTTTTACCAAAGGGAGATAAACAGGTACAGATCTGCCGCTACTGTTAAAGTGATCAATCGTTATGGTATCCTGGATAGTGTGGTAGCGGTGGAAAAGGGTAGCAGAGTATCCACTGCCGACATGCTTTACGATAGTGAAACAGGAGATGTGCTGATGACCCGGACGCAAAATGAATTCGAGGATTATGTCTATAATTTCACTTACCCGTCTCATTGGGCATACAAAGGTTTAGGACCGGCATACCGTAATATCGATGCTTACGTTGAAAATGTAACCATTCGTGATGGGAGGATCGTATCAGGCGCTGACAGCGCACTGAAAATCTTTACGGGAGGGGATGAGATAATGATTGCAGGCAAACAGAGGACCGGAGGTGCCACCTGTGCTGAGCAGATAGCCAGTTTCCCGAATTATAACCGTATCTGGTGTATCGATAGCAGTGACCTCAAAGGCGGCACGCGTGCGCTTTATTTTATCGACAGGAAAGGCAAACCGTATTCCGGCTTCGATATCTCGATGAAAGTGGTCCGTTCAGGAAGCCGGAACATTTTTTCAGCCGTTGGTACTGCCACGAGCCTGGATAGTATGATACGGCGTGATCCTGCTACAGGTGCTTATAAGCTTCAGATAGATGATAACTCCCGCGTGCTGGGAGTAAGTGCTGCCGAGTTCAGGCAGTTCTGGAAAGTACAGGATCTGTTTGCTCAAAAAGAATCATTGAATTGCCTGCCCCGCTGGATACCTACCGGAAGGTTTGCGTGCGTTACAGTGAATGGCCGTAATACAGGTGAGCGTAGAGCTGAAATGGCAGACAGCAATAGGAACAGTAGCAGTTACGGAAGTGCCAATTGGGTTTCGCTGGGTATCAATTGCAAAGAGTGCCCGGTACCGTGGGTGAAAACCTTTCTTCGATGCCAGACGGTTGCGGATACGCAAGGTGAAGGTGGTAGTTCCGGTGTAGGTACAAACGCTTCAGGTGGTGGTAATCCTCCCGTGCCTATCACCGGCAGGCCTATCTACAGGTATACGGATACTGCCAGGTGTAGCGCCACCTATGGCAACTTCAAGGATAGTGTGGAAGCCGTAGATTGTGTTACGTGCTACGGAGGTACATTATGCGGCGCACCTCCTGCTTGTGAGAATTGTGATGAAAGCACCGGTTTGCGTAAGTGCATCAATGGAATTTGCGAAACTGCACGCCTGGTATGTGCAGCTTCTTATCCTGCTCCAGGTGGATATATGAATATCTATGTATACAGGTTTTCTGATAATTCGACTCCGGCTGACATACCTGCGCAAAATATTTTCTCTCCGTACCCATGTAGTCCAGGCTCCTACTCATTAAGAGCTGAAGATGATATGTTATCGGCAAATGCTCCGGCAACTGCCACAAGCTCGCTGTCCTCTCCATGCGATCCTGTTACCGGCAAGATCTGTGAAAGTATTGTTGCCGATACCAGCTTCAACCCATATCTCACCGGAGTGCTGGGCAACTGGAGGGCGTACAGAGCGCTCACGCTGTACACTGACCGAAGGGAATCTGATCCTTCCATCTCCACCAATATCAGGCAGAATGGTGCGATCAGGAATTTCAGTCCTTACTGGACATTCCAGCAGGGACAACTCAAACCATCTACTGATACGGTTAAATGGGTTTGGAATAGTGAAGCTACCATCTTCAATAAAAAAGGACTTGAACTGGAGAATCGGGATCCGCTGGGCAGGTTCAATTCAGGTATCTACGGCTATGATTTTACTTTGCCTGTTTCGGTTACTCAGAACAGTAAGTACAGGGAGTCTGCCTTCGACGGCTTCGAGGATTATGGTATGAACCTGACCAATTGTGGAGAAGCCTGTCCTTCGGTGAGGCATTTCGATTTCGGATCCTACCAGTCGCAGATGGATACTGCTGAGGCTCACTCCGGAAATAGAAGCCTGAAGATCCTGCCGGGTGCACAGGCAGGGATGACTGCTTACCTGGGATCCGAATCAAAAGACACCATCACATCAAAACTGAGTTTCCTGCCATTGACAGGCGCCTGTGGGGGAACAATGTTGAAAGAGATCAGGGCAGGAAAGGATCTTTTATTGCCAGCTTTTTCTCCAACGGCCGGAAAGCAAATGGTATTAAGTGTTTGGGTGAAAGAGTCTCAGGACTGCAAATGCACCAATTATCAGAACAGCAGGGTGGTTGTGCTGGCGAAGAATGCGGCGAATGTGGTAACCAGCTTCTATTTTACGCCATCCGGAAGTATCATAGAGGGTTGGCAGCGCATCGATTCCGTATTTACGATCCCGGCCGATGCAGTGTCTGTTACCATCAGTATGCAGGCTACGGGAAGCTACACCACCTGGTTTGATGACCTCCGGATCCATCCGGTCAATGCCAATATGAAGTCATTCGTGTATCATCCCGTGAATCTCAGGCTGATGGCGGAGCTCGATGAAAATAATCATGCTTCATTTTATGAATATGATGATGAAGGCACATTGATCAGGGTGAAGAAAGAAACGGTGCGTGGTATCAAAACCATTAAAGAAACCAGAAGTGCTATGGCCCAGCAGTAAGGCCGGATATAAAATCACAGACCTATCCCTAAAGTTGATTTATGTTATCGATAAAAAATACCAGATACATTTTCCCCGTGATTTGCCTGCTGATCTGCATGGCATTCATGGGACCGGTGACTATAGCTGTTGATCCACCTGTTGTGAGAATCCTGAATGGCAGTACAGGACAATTGAAAGTGGATTCTCTGATGATGGTGGAAGATGCCAAGTTCTTCTCCGGCAATACAAACCTGATCAGGCCTTACCGGGTTGAAAACATGGTTTCACTGGAAGTGAATGAAGATGCGCTGATCCCGATCCAGGACAGCTTTACAGTAACTGCAAGATTGCAGATCAAAAAAACGGATGCGCTGCTGCAGGTCAGTACGCAAAATATTGATCTGACTGTGAATTACAGCAAGGACAGTAGTTATAAACAACGCAGGACATTCTACTTCAGCAATGCATTCCGGGTGGAAGTGAAAGTGATCAGCCTTTCGAAGTCCGTTGCCTGGGATGCCTATGCTTTGTGCAAAGTGGTGAATCAACTGCAGTCGCATCCGGCATATCGTTTCGATTGTGATACCAATGCCGTTAAAGCTGTAACGGCTAATACATTTAGTGTGGAAGATGAGCTGCCGGTTTCCTGGGGGCATATGGATGGCGCCGATGAATATGACCTGGAGTGGGCGTATGTGGATCTGGTTGCACTGAATGATAGTATGTATGGGATACCGACGTCCCCTGATCCAAAATTGCTGTTTGCAGGGAATGCCAGCAGGGTAACCGTGTCTGGTACTTCATACCGAATTCCTCTATATTATGACCGGAAAGGGAAATTGTTTTTCAGGGTGAGATCTGTTCACTGGGCTTCCGCTCTGGGTGCGCAGGGGAGCAGGATAGAGGCCAAATGGAGCTCCGGGTATCCGGGAGGACTGGGCGCCTATGAATTCAATGGCCATGAAAAACAACTCAACTGGCAGAGCTCCACTTCATTTGCAGAAGATGGAAAGCGGAAAACCGTGATGCAGTATTACGATGGTAGTCTTCGGGCAAGGCAGACCGTTACCAAAGACAATGTGTCTGATAAAACCATTGTTGCTGAAAGCCTTTACGATTTCCAGGGCAGGCCGGTAATACAGGTAATGCCGGCGCCTACGCTGAATAATGTGATCAGGTATGCCCGTGGGCTCAACCGGACGACGGGGAATGAGGAGTATGAAAAGAGGTTATTCGATACACTTCCCGATCCTGCAAAATATTGCGAAACGCAGGCGATTCCAATGTCAAGCGATTCCGGCGCTTCCAGATATTATTCACCCCGGAATTCTTTCCTGAATTCAGGTGATCTCAAATACAGGTTTGTTCCTGATGCGGAGCTTTATCCTTTCTCGGAAGTTGAATATGCTCAGGACAATACAGGAAGGATAACCCGCCAGAGTGGAGTTGGAATAGATTTCAGAATGGGAAGTGGACATGAAACTTACTATTCTTACGGAACTCCTGATCAACGGGAACTGGATGCCTTATTCGGTACAGAAGTGGGGTTAGCTACCCATTATCAGAAAGTGGTGGTTCGCGATGCCAATGGTCAAACCAGTATCAGTTATACCGATATGCGCGGACGCACCATTGCTACGGCGCTTGCAGGCTCCCTGCCTGCAGGAGCCAGAATGGATACATTGTCTTCGATGAAAAGAGACACTCGTACCGAAACCCTGGCTGATCCTTCCACTGCAGTGATCCGGGACCTGATAATGGAAAGCAAGAAAGGTCTTGAAGTAACGGAAGAGGATAGCGTACTGCATAGCTTTGAATACAAGCTGTCGCCTGAATCGATCCAGGCAGGCTGCTCCACTCAGTTCTGCTATGATTGTTTATATGATCTGGAGATCATCATTACCAGTGACTGCAACAACTGCAGGTTACCCGGCAAACAGGCGTTCTATTCGCTGACCCGGAATTTCAGTTTCGGGAACATCGATACTACCTGTAATCCTGCACAGGAATTTATTGTGAAATTTGACCTGTGGCTGAAAAAGGGTAGCTATGAAATTACTAAAAAGCTATCTGTGAATAAGACTGCCATGGATTATTACCGCGACAGTTTATTCATGAGCCGGAATAACTGCAAAACGGAAGAGCTGTTTGCCAACAACTACCGGAATAAGCAGGTGGTTAGCAATAATTGTCTTCCTGCCTGTGATGGTTGTTTGCTGAGTGTTGGCACCTGGCAGGTTTATTGGAACAATTACAAGCAGAAATACAATATTGCCGCTGCGGATACTGTTGCACAAAAGGATTTGGCGATGCGTGCGCACAAAGAAGCGGTAGACGCCTGCAACGCATTGTGTGGTAACAATACGGAGAAGGATGCAATACGCAGCGCCATGCTTGCTGATCTCACTCCCCCGATGGGGCAGTATGCAGATATCAACAGGGATGATAATAAGTATTCGATCTTCTTTATTGATTCTGTAACTACTCCCAGGTATCAGTTGATTTCAAATTATAAAGATGCCTCAGGAATGCCAGCGCTTGTGTATCGGGAATCCACGGGTAAGATGGTTTCACCGCAACAATTATCTCCTGATGAATTTATTGAGAATTTCCAGTCTTCCTGGGCGGAAGCATTGTTGCCGAAGCATCCGGAGTATAGCCTGTTAGAAAAATATTCCCTGCTGGACAGCAGTCATCAGTGGGACCGTGATGCAGAAGCGATAAGCACATATGCCCTGGCGAAGCAGAGGGGATATATGAATCCTACTGGCGCTACTATATCGCCGTTCAGCTATTTTGCCGGAACTGGTCCGGATGTGGTCAGGGATCCGTTTTCAAATTATAACGGACGCATGTTCAGGTTTGCGATAGAAGATATAATTGAAAGATTTCAGGATATGGCTCCTGGGCCGGATGCATCCTTATATGGTCTTGCAGCTATTAGTATTTTATGTACTGATAATCAGCAGAGTTGCATTCAGGCAAATGCCAGTGGCTTACACTTGGCCAATAGTCTATCTATTTGTGACGCTGACCGTGACATAGCCTGGCAGGTATTCAGGGCAACCTACCTTTCCTGGAAAAAGCAAAAGATATTCCAATGGGTGAGAACCGGGTCCAGTGCTCCTTCTGCTTTAGAGCTGCGTAACAACGGCTACGCTTCGCATTTTGTATTTGACGAGTTGTTTGACAACAATGGTTTGCCGAGAACTGTATCCGGTATGACTGCAGCCAATAATCATAAAGCCAGTGCAGAGCAAAAAGCTAAAAATTATTACGATTCCAATTGTGTTGCCTATGTGAATTACTGGATCAAGACCTTGTCTGCATCCTGTGCTTTGTATGATACCCTTGACCTCAGGCAGAATGTGATGCCTTTACTTGTAGCTGTTTGTCAGCAAGGCGCGGATATCGACCATCCGTTTGGTTCCAGTACGGTAAAACCTTCAAGTATCTACGCATATCGCAGTTTCGAGGAAGTGATAGCGGCTTATAACAGAAAAAAGGGAATCAGGAACAATAACTGCAATGCCTATGTGATCACTGCCCCGGCTCCGTATGACCAGCAGGTGGCTCCAAGTGACAAGCCACTTGCTCAGAAGCCGGCGGACTGTGAATGCGACCTGATATTGAAATTTCAGCAGCAGTTCGTTAACAGGGGCAGCGAATACGGAACCTTCGGCCGTTTCATGCGTGAAGTGTACAAAACCGACATTACCGATTCCATTGCCGATTACCTGACCGGTATCTGCAATAATTCTCCTTCCTGTACATATCTGTCCGGAAATATCTTATTGCCACCGGTATTTCAATGTAATACCGGAGATGTTTGTATCGATTGTTCATTATTCAACAGGATCGACTCGTGTTTCAGGGCCGGTTTCCCGGATGTGCTTCCTTCGTCTGATCCCGCGGTGCGTTCAGATTCGGTACAACAAAGCTGGAACCGGCTCTATGAGAATTATATGAACCATAAGACCGGGTTTGCCAAATCAGCGGCCGATTACCTGGCATTTGCCAGGCAATGTCAGGGAAGTTCAAGGTCTTTTGGGTGTGATTCATTGAACAGGATTTTGTTGGCTTACCGCCAGGTGCGGAAAACTTCGTTTGGTGTAAGGTACCAGCGGAGTTATACTTCCGTTGATGGCTCAAGGGTAACACTTACTGATCCTGCTGACCTGGTGAAGGATGGTATGATGATGTTCCCTGATTCCGTTCGTGCAGGTACGCTCCGCAGTTACAATGGAGATGCCATTTCAGCAGTCAACTTTCAGCCTTTCTGTTTTCCGCAAGGCTACGCTTATGAGTTTCGTTTCAAACTGCTTAAGCCTGAACCGAAAGGTGATCTTTTCTACAGCATTGCAGGAAGTTTTGGTGCTACTTTCTCCTTGACGGTTCAGGGGCTTAAGTTAATCATGGTTGCAAATCCGGAACTGGGTGTTACGTTCCCTGTAAATGTTGTTGCAGATCCTGATACTACAATAGTTAACGGCTGGTGTACGGTAAAATGCAAGACCACTATTTCCAATGTTTATATTTACTTCAATGGTAAACTGATCTATACCGGATCACGCAACCCGGTAACGCCAATCCCGAACTTTCAAATTATAGGGGCTTCTTTTTATTCCCGTCAAGCGGCCATTGATTGGTACAAATTATATGATCACAATGATTCATTGAAATACTTTGAATATTTCAACTCCCTGGCTGGTTATAGTATTCCTGCGCCTTCACCTTTTTGTGCTCCTGTTACGGATTGTAAAACGCATTTTGTCAGCTTCTTCAATCAAAGGAACGGGAATAGCAATTTCAACTACCAGCAAATAGAGGAAATTTACAAACAGACATGCGGAAGGCTTCCGGATCCCTGTTATGAAGTGGACTCATTGATGAATACGCTGAAGCGATTCAATAAGTCAGAGAATCCATCAAAAGCAGTACCGTCAATTGTTGCCCCTGGTATGGCGGCTCCTGACTCCCTGGCCAATGATCCGGAACGCACGTTCAGGGATGGCGCATTCATGTGGGAGTCCAGGTTTCAGGCAAAGAACACCAATAGCGAGTATACGTATCACAGGATTGCTGCGCCTGCAGGAACTTTACTTTGCACCGACCAGAATTTTTCAGTTGAAGGCAGGTTCAGAGCGGTATCTGATGTGTGGGGCACTACTGCTGATCTCTTTTATTATGATCATCCTGGTATTGGGAGGTATGTGGTGTGCAGGCAGTCCGGTGGCCTTTATATCAGGCTGGTAACACTGACTGATGGTACATCTGATGTGAATTTCACTCCAATGATCCTGCTGACGGGTGTTGGTGCTGCTATAACCGATTGGAATAATTATAAGGTTACGTTTGCACCGGACAGTGTAAGATTCTATTTCAATGATATAAAGAAAGGAGCAGTAAGGAACCCTCGCAACGGGATGGCGTTAACAAACCATTTCCAATGGATGGTGAATTCTTACAAAGGCAGCCTCGATTGGGTGAAAGTGCACAACTCCAAAGGGAAACCTGTTTATTATGAAGACTTCAACGATCCCAATAAGCCAGCAGGGTTCGATCCCACTTTTATTTGTTCGGCATTGGCCGATTGTCAGACCAGTTTCGTGAATTATTTCAACCAGCAAAGGAATACCAGTTATGCATTCCGGCAGATTGATTCTCTGTACTATCATAGAACAGGGAGGAGTCTGGATGTATGTGGGATCAGGGATTCATTGATGAATGTAATGGGCAGGTATAATGCCAATGAAAACCCGAACCGGCTGATCCTGACGCAACATTTCAATGACCCTGCTACTATTTGGGAAAACAGCCAGTATGCGAATAACCGGAATGCAGAGTTAATTGTAGGTAACGGACTTTTCAGGCATCCTGATACGTTGCAGAATATCAGTTATGGCACAGGATGGAAAGGTTTCCGCTTATCCGCTTCTACGGCATTCTGCGCAAACCGGGAGTATACGCTCGAGGTAAAGATGAAAGTGTTCAGGGATATCTGGGGCAATGAAGAAATATTCTATTTTGATGACGGAAATGTTCAGTTCAAATTTGATAAACGTACCGGAAGTGCTACTCTCAATGGCATCAACCTGACTTCAGTATTAGCGCGCAATCCTTCAAATCCGGCAACCCGGGTGAATATCCTGGCAAGCACTGTTAATATGAACAGTAATCCCTCGCAGCTTGTACAGGAGTGGGTAACGGTCAAATTCAATATTACTCCAACAAGAATCAGGTTGTATTGGAATGATGTATTGAAATTGGATCAGACCAGGACCAATACCGGATTCCAGCCGGCATCAAGCCTGGATCTGTATTTCAATAGTTTGCAGGGGGCGCTGGATTATGTAAAAGTATACAACAGCAAAGGGCAGATATATTTCAGTGAGGATTTTGAAGACCAGCAAAGGCGTGCCCTGGTAGATCCAGCTTTCCTTTGTCCAAAGGCAACGGCAGATTGTAAGACTCCGTTTTTAACTTATTTCAACCAGCAGCGTGGAACCAGTTACACATTTGATCAGATCGATTCCCTTCATTTTGCCATGACTGGAACTTCCCTGAACATATGTGGCGACCGGCCCATGTCGGAGCCTTACTTCTATACCTTGTGCGGCCGCGCTACCCCCGGTTATCCCGCAGTGGCAGTGGATCCGATCAATAATTGTACAGACAGCACTTTCTTTATTGATAGTTATGCACAAACACGCTATCGATACTATGCAGATAGTCTCAGAGGCAATTTCGACAGCGCGTACAGGGCAAAGTGCCTGAATGCCTATAAATTCGAAAAATTCACTGTTCGTCGCTCGGTGCAGGAATATCATTACACGCTCTATTATTATGATCAGGCGGGTAACCTCGTAAAAACGGTCCCTCCCGCAGGTGTACGTCCGGTACGGGATTCCATCTGGCTTGATAATGTAAAAATTGCACGTGCAAACAAGCAGGAGCTGGTTCCCGGCCATGAATTGCCGACCGATTACCGATACAATGCGCTCAATCAGGTGGTATCACAAAAGAGCCCTGATGGCGGCGCCAGCAGGTTTTGGTACGACAGATTGGGCAGGCTGGTGGTCTCTCAGAATGCAAAACAGCGTTACGCTTCTTCCAATGAGGAAAACCGGCTTTACAGTTACACCAAGTATGATTCACTTGGCCGTATAAAGGAAGTTGGGCAGCTAAGGAATTTGCTGAGTAACGGTGTTATGCATGATACTACAAGTCGTAACCCGGAACTGCTGTCTATTTGGATGACTGCGCTTAATCAGAGACGTGAGCAGATAACCTCTACTGTGTATGATCTTCCTTACCCAGGATTTACAGAAGTGGTGGATAACAGGCAGATTGTGAAGCAGCGAAATCTGCGAAACCGTGTGAGTTATACCACTTATACGGATAGCTGGAATACGGCCAATTATAATCAGGGGACATTCTATACATACGATATCCATGGAAATGTGGATACATTGCTGCAGGATTTTGGATGCGGTACCTGTGGAAATTCCGAGGTGAATAATCTGATGAATCAGAATGGAAACCGGTTCAAGAAAATATTCTACAATTATGATCTGATCAGCGGAAAGGTTAATGGAGTGGCCTATCAGAGAGGTTGGTCTGACCAGTTCTTCCACCGTTATTCTTATGATGGAGAGAATCGTTTGACCCTGACTGAGACCAGTATTGACGGAAAGGTATGGGAGCGGGATGCCCGTTATGAATATTATCTCCATGGTCCGCTGGCGCGAACGGTACTGGGCGCCCAGCATGTGCAGGGAATTGATTATGCGTATACGTTGCAAGGGTGGTTAAAGGGAGTGAATAGCGCCGGTGCCCTATCTGCCTATGATATGGGAGGTGATGGAGATACGAGGACCGGGGCTGCCAACAGGTATGTGGCAAGGGATGCTTACGGATTTGCGTTGAACTATTTCGCAAATGATTATAAAGCGATCGTAGATACGTTAAAATCTTTCCCTGGTTACAGTGCCTACCTGAACACCGATTTCCGTCCATTGTACAATGGAAATATCAGTAGTATGGTCAGTACCAACCGGGTGTTTGAAAACCCTGCTGCGTATCCTGATAGCGCCACTTTGCTCTTCAATTATACGTATGATCAGCTGAACAGGATAACAGGCATGGATGTGTTCAATAAATTCAACCGGACTGCCAATAATTACAATAGTCTCGTAAAAATAGACAAGTTCCGTGAGAGGGTATCTTACGATGGTAATGGAAATATCCTGAAATATCTCCGCAACGGAAACGGTAATGGAGCTACTGTGCGGATGGACAGTTTGCGGTATAGCTACTATCCGGGGACGAACAGACTGAAGCATGTGAGGGATAGTGTTCCTGCCAACTGGTATGGTGCTGGCGTGACAGATAAGATTATTGATATCGATAATCAGTCGGATCCTGAGAACTACATATACGACAGCATCGGCAATCTGATTAAAGACAAGGCCGAGAAAATAACGAATATCGGTTGGAACGTTTATGGTAAGATCACCAGTATCAGTAAGGCAGAAAATTCACCTCAGCCTGCCAGTGAAATACGGTATACCTACGATGCGTCTGGTAACAGGATCAGCAAATCGGTAGAGAAGAGTGGAAGAAAGAATATTACCTGGTATGTGCGGGATGCACAGGGGAATGTGATGGCTACTTATACTGGAGAGGACGAGGTGGCGAAGCCTTTGCCGGGATTTGCAATAGTTGAATCAGAGCGGTATATTTACGGAAGCAGCAGGCTGGGAGTGACTAGTTTAGATCAGCCAGTGGATAATGGAAATGCGGGCCCTGCGAGTGTGACGGGTGATACAGGATCGGTTGGGGTGAGGGGAGAAAGGATGTATGAGTTGAGTAACCACCTGGGGAATGTGCTGACGACTATTACAGACAGGAAATTTGGCGTATCTTCAAATGGCTCTTTGATAGATTATTATGAACCGGTGATGTTGAGTGGAACGGATTATTATGCTTTTGGATCGTTGATGAGGAGTGCAGGGGATAAAGCTTATAGGTATGGGTTTAATGGGAAGGAGAATGATAATGAGGTGAAGGGTGGAGATGGGTTGCAGCAGGATTATGGATTTAGAGTGTATGATAATAGGTTGGGAAGGTTTTTGAGTGTTGACCCTATTACTGCAGATTATCCAGAATTAACTCCTTATCAGTTTGCCTCAAATAGCCCTATTGCAAACATTGACATCGATGGCCTAGAAGGTGAATATAATTTAGGGGGTACCAATGAAATGCTGAAAAGAAAAGGTGATGCACTGTTGATACAGCCTAAAAAAGAGCAAGTTGCTCCTGTAAATCAACAAGCTGCTGGGCTTAATCTGGGACCCTTAAAGTTAAAAAAGGATTCTTATGAAGGAACAAGTTGGTTTTGGCCTACAGGAAAAGCAACAGTGTTTGCAGGAAATTCCATTAAAAGTGGCTACAACCAACTATTAGGAGGTTTAGAGTCAGGATCAAAGCTTTTTACAAAGAAAGGAAGAAGCCAAATAGTAGGGAATGCTCTTCGTGGGTTTATTAATTTCATAGAATGGAGTTATGAAACCTCAGATGATGAAAAGTTAGATTTTTTATATGAAGTAGCTACAGATGTAAATACCTATGAGGATATTGTAGGTGGATATCTTCTTACTAAATCTACAAATTTCAGGTTCGGAAAAACTAGTTCCCAAGTACCTTTGTCTCCTTCCTTAGGAGGTGGAATGCCATATAAATATCAATTTCAATTTGGAAAATGTGTGGAATTTGCTGAAGAGTTCAAGAAAAGAATGGCAAAGGGCATAAAATTAGCAGGAGGGCAAATTCAAGAATATGAAATTAATATTGGCCCTAATGGTTTAATAGGAACATCAAAAGTTCAGCTTGCAAATAATGGGATGCATAGGTTTGTTGAGGCAAAAATCGGTAATGAAATAATGATCTTTGATAACTACCATCCACAAGGCATATCCAAACAAGATTACTTAAAGGAGATTGGAGGATATATTAATGGACGAGTTATCGAAGGAGCAGATCTCCTTAAAAATGCAAAAAAAATCGAGTAAATGATAGAGCAACAGAAGGAATTTATAAGTTTCCTTTTTGCGATCTTAAAGCGAAATGGAATGTTTAATGTTAATAATGTAGAAGATATTAATCTAGTAATTTTAGGCTATGAAGCAGCATTAATATCCTCTCCTATTGCTCAGAAAAGTATTCATCAACTTTTATTGGGCTTTCGAGTATTTGTGAATGCTAAGTTTGAAACTCATCAGGACTTTGATTGGGCAAGAGTGATTCGATTTAATTCTGGAGGAGATAAACCTTCACTAGAGTTGTTTGAGTCTCTTTTTACTCAATTTACAAACGAATACACTGTTCCCTATCAAGGGTAGTGTCTAACTGGTGGTAGTAAACAACTTGTCATCTACTAAATAATACTCAAAAGGATTGGCTTAACGGTCAATCCTTTTTCTTTTATCAATGTCATTAATCAGTTGATTTTCTGATAGTCTGAGTAAATATTCTAGCTGACTTTTCTCTAGTAAAACAGAATAATTGTTAGATTCAAAATAATATTTACCTTTGCATCCTGCTAGCAGATGTAACCCCCACAAAAAAGAAATCTCCTTTTAGTTTTTAGTAATCTTCATAGCTAGAAATATCTCCATAAAGAAACAGTGAATTTGAAATGAGAATTGTCGGTTTGCCATTTTGCCAACTGTCATTCATAAAATGTAGTAATCCATGTAAGTAGAAATATTTAATAACAATTAAAAAATATTTCATAATGGATTTTAATAAAATAGGAGATACTCCATTTATTCCTGAGCAAGTTTATGATATGTTGCCTGAGTTATTAAAGGAAACATGTTCAAAGTTCTCTGATAAAAGAGAAAGGGATGTGTTTTTGACCTCAGCTATTACAGTATTTAGTGGCTGTTTACCCAACTTAAGGGGGATGTATGGCATGAATTACCTGCATCCAAATTTATTCTCAATAATTGTTGCTCCACCAGCAAGTGGCAAAGGAGTAATGAATTATGCTAGAACAATGGGAGAAGATATACAAGAAAATCTTCTCAAGAAAGATGAAAAAGGAAATAGAAAAATGTTGTTTATTCCTGCTGATATTAGTTCAGCAATGATTGTAAAGCAATTAAGTGATAATGGAGGCAGAGGCATCATTTATGCTTCAGAAGCTGATACTCTTAGTAATTCAATGAATCAGGATTGGGGGAATTTTAGTGACAAACTAAGACAGGGATTCCATCATGAAACCATTGAATTAGCAAGGAAATTAAATAATGAATATATAAGGATAGCAAACCCATGTGTTTCTATGTTACTTTCTGGAACACCAGAGCAAGTAAGAAGATTAATTCCTTCAGTAGAAAATGGACTTTTTAGCAGAAATATCTTCTATGCTTATTCTCCTGAAATAACTTGGAAAGACAATACTCCTTGCAAAGACTGTAATAATTCAATAGGGTATTTCCAAAAAAAGGCAAAGGATGTAGAACAGATAAATAAGTTTTATGAAAACACCCAACTAGAGTTTTCCTTAAGTGAGGATCAGTGGGATTCATTAAACAAATTCTACAAACAGGCATTGGAAACCTTAGTGGCAGACTATGGAGAGGATGCTAAATCACTCATTACAAGAATGGCAATAATTCAATTTAGATTAGCAATGATCTTGACTGGAATTAGAAACTTTGAAAATGAAAAAACTTCAGAAGGTGAGCTGGTATGTTCTGAACAGGATTTTGATACTTCTATGACATTAGCTAAGACTTACCTCCAACACTCTTTAGTAATGTTGGAAGGCATTCCTGGATCAGGTGTAAATCAATTCAGGAAAAGTAATGATAAATTCACTCAGCAAATTCCAGAATCTTTCAAAAGAGAAGAAGCCATTACTATTGGAAAATCACTTGGATTATCTGAAAGAAGTGTAGATAGGCAACTTGAAAGGCTTGTAAAGGAGGGGGCTTATCATAAGCCATCCTTTGGGGTGTACCAAAAAATAGCCTAATTAATAACCAGTGTCAAACTGGCAAAATGGCAAAGTCTTTAATAGGGCTTTGCCATTGTTATAATTTAAGAAGATCAGTTACATTTACTTCCAGTGCATCAGCCAGGAGGGCAAGAAAGGAGACAGAAAAATTGACCTTCCCAAGCTCAATTCTATTTATCTGAGAATAGTCTACATCATTACATTTAAAAGCTAATTCTACCTGTGTAAGTCCTTTTTGGGTGCGTAAATCTCTTACTTTCTGGCCCAGTTTGACCAGAAAATCATCATTCCTGTAATATCCCTTTTTGGTACGTTTTCTCACGTAGCAAAAGGATTAATTCTCCTTATTTTGGCATAGGGATAATTCTCCTTATTTTAGCAAATACCTACATAAAACATCAAATACATGAAAAAAAGAGCATTAGGACTACTGTTATTCTCCATTTTCTTGTTTTCCTGCAAGAAAAAATTAGAAAATAATCAAGTCAATTACTGGGCAGTAAAGTATGAGGTAACCAGTACCAATCCCCAAACAAGCATAGCTGTACAATTCATAGATGAAACAGGAAATGCTCAGGTTCATGGTGAGCCCATAGATAAAAGCAAGTACATAAAAACTCCTTGGAAATTTGAAGCTCAGTATACAAAGGATATGGGTGTCGTTGCCAATAAGCAACTAAGAGTGCAGTTGCTTGGAATAAACAACTTTCAGGCACCAGATAAGTTTTCCATGAAAATCTATGTAAATGGTCAGGTAGCTAATCAGACTTCCAACCCTAATGACTTCTTGATCTATCAGCTTAATCCTTAAATATTATTCAAAGCACCTCTTTTAAGACAAAAACTATGAAACAAGCATTAGGAATAATTTTTTCTATTGTAGTAATTATTGCAGTAATTCAACTCATGCAGGAAACCTCACAAGGTGGAATGAGATTGCTTTATGTTTTTCTAGGTCTAATCTTTTTGATCATTCTTTATAACTCTTACTTTAAGAAGAGCAGTAAACCCAATAATACAGATGGAAAACAATAAGCCTCCCTCCAATATTCAAGTGCTATTGGGAGTATTGATTTTTACAACAGGAATTGTTGTCCTGTATATAAAAATATTCTCTACTTCTGATTATGAAATAGGGATGGATAAATTTGGAGAATTGTATGAAAGGGATAATTCAGTCACCTTGCCAATTATGAAAGCATGTATGATTATTTTGCCAATAGTAGGATTGTACTATTTTATCAAGGGTCGAAGAAAGTAATTTATGTGAAAAGATATGTGAGCCTGCACTTCGTTATTATAGATAACCTTTCTCTGATAAAAAAAGAAATGAATATTTCAATTATCAAATAAATAGCATTCTTTTATTCTGATAAAAAGTTCCTTCCCAAAATTTAGGCAGGTACTGCATAGCTGTATTTCTTTGAAGCTAGTTATATCAACTCACCCCTCCTCACAATGGGCCTCTGGGTAACTCCACAGGTATTTGTAATCCTATTTATCATTTTTAAAGGAATATTATTATGGTAACTATTTCAAAAGTTATTGAAAGGACAACTAAAGAGGGGAAAGTATTTGTAGTGCTGGAATTATTAGGTGATGCAGAATTGATCCAGTCTCAGAAAACTGGCAAGTTTTATCTCACTGCTAAGAAATGTACAATGCCTTCCACTTTTGATCTGCTCACTGCGCAATCTATGGTTGGCCAGAAAATGCCTGGACAAATAAAAAGAGTAGCCAGCGAACACTATGAATACACAGTAAAGGAAACTGGAGAAATATTAGTGTTGGGGCATTCTTATGAATATTGCCCACAGGAAAGTGTTACTCAGCAGCAATCAGCAGTCAATCAAACATTTTCCTAGAAATAAAACTTATTGACCAAGTACAGGCATGGTGTTAACAGCATCATGCCTTTTTTTTCTAACTAAAAAAGTTGATCAAATGATTTTACAAAAGGCAGTAAGAAAACAGGTAAAACTCAGGCTTAATCTTTCTTCTCCTTCAGGTTTTGGAAAGACCTATGGAGCTTTGTTACTGGCCTTTGGTATTACAGGAGACTGGAATAAAATCTGTGTCATTGATACAGAAAACAATTCCAGTTCCCTGTATAGCCATCTGGGAGCATTCAATGTGATTTCCCTATTGCCTCCCTTTACTCCCAGCAGATACATTAAAGCCATTAGAATGGCTGAAGAAACAGGAATGGAAGTTCTCATCATAGATTCCATCACCCACGTCTGGAAGGGACAAGGGGGATTGCTGGAATACCAGAGATCATTAGGAGGCAGGTATCAGGACTGGGCAAAAGCCACTCCTTTGTATCAGCAGTGGCTTAATACAATTCTACAATCTCCCTGTCATGTAATCACCACCTGCAGAAAGAAACAAGCCTATAATATCATTACTGAAGGCAACAAAACTAAAGTAGAGAAAGCTGGTCTGGATGATGAAATCAGGGATGGGTATGAGTATGAAATGACCATTGCCCTTGAAGTCACCAATGATCAGCATATGGCAAGAGCCTCCAAAGACAGAACAGGCTTGTTCATGGGAAAACCTGAATTTGTCATTACTCCTGAATCTGGTAAACAAATCAGTGACTGGTGTAATCAGGGTATACCTGCTATTGCTGAAAGTGATGATTTCATGGAAAGGATTGAAGCCTGTACTGATTTGAAGTCATTGAGCAGGTTGTATATTCTGCATCCTGAGCACCAGCAAGCCTACCATGCTCATTTTACCAAAAGAAAGAAGGAATTACAGCCTGAACCTATTGCTGGAACAGGGTTTTCATTAACTCAAAACTAATTCCATATGGAAACAGTATTCAATGAACAAGAATTAGCCTTACTGGAAGAGGGAACAGTGCTTATTTCATCTGATAAGCCATTTATCCAGGCTAATACCATAGAATCTTCAGTAGAAGAGATCAGGCACAAGCATGTAATTCCTGTTTTTATTAAAGACAATGAGCCAGTAATCTCCCAGTCAGATTTCATCGAAAGTACTATGGGGATAGTGTCTGGTTTATTTCAAAGGGAAACCATTTTAAAGCCTTCTGTAAGATTATCTCACCCTATTAAGGGCAGAATCCCAGAGGCCAAGGACAAGCCTGCCAGTGCCTTACAGGAGCATGAAAAGACCCTGTATTATGAAAGGATGGCCTTTGTCATAGAAATTCCTTCCATTCAGGACACCATTGCAGGCAATACCTTATCGCTGACTATTGGAGGAATCAAAGCCTACAATCTGGACAACCTGTACAGCAGAAAAGGAGCTGATGAACATTTTAAAGTGTTTATTGGATTTCAGAATAAGGTCTGCACCAATATGTGTGTCTGGACTGATGGTTACCTGAGTGATCTGAAAGTTAAGAATATTGCTCAGTTGAAAGCAAGCATCCAGACTATGATAGAGGGCTACAATGCCAGTCAGCATCTTCAGGAGCTGAAATCCTTCACAGGGTATGATTTATCAGAACAGCAGTTTGCTCAACTCATAGGCAGGTGCAGGATGTATAATTTCCTGCCTGCTAATCTGAGAAATGAAATTGACCCCTTATTGCTCAGTGATACCCAACTGGGAGCTGTAGTAAAAGATTATTACAGGGATGATTGCTTTTGCAGGAATGAAGCAGGCAATATCAATCTGTGGAGATTATACAACCTGTTCACAGGAGCCAATAAGACCTCCTATATAGACACTTTTGTAGACAGGAGTGTAAATGCCTTCCAGTTTGTAGATCAGTTGAAACATGGATTGGATAACAGGAGTAGTAATTGGTTTTTAAACTAAACAAAGAGCTGGCACATCACCAGCTCTTATTCTTTACTATGAAAGATCATTATACCATTAAATACTGTGATGCCAGCAGTATTCTGCTGATCAATCCACAGGGAATATTGAAAAGGCTGTATTGTCCCTTCAGGGTGCAATGCAAATTAAACACTGGGCCATTTAAGCAAGGCATGTGGGTGTGGGTGGAGGAAGTAACTGTAAATGCTCAGGATCAGCTACTATTCAGTATTCTGGATAGCCTTTATCTCCATGCTCATTTTGATATTAAAACTGTATTCTGATGAAAGGAGCAACACTAAACACCCAGAATACAGAATGCCTGACATGGAGGTATGAGCAATTAACTGTGGCTGTACTGGGAGGGCTGAAGAAAGAGGGACTGGATAGAATGAGGGTTACTTTGAAGCTGGAATGGAAAGACAACACTATCAGGCATAGTTTGGATTTATACAATGATACCCAGCTAGAAAATCTAATCAGAAAATGTGCTGAGAGGTTTAGCCTGGGAACTGTATTCATGACAGAGCTTTTTGCTGCACTGGTGAATGTTTTGGAAGCTTACAGGCTGGAACTGTTAGCCAAACAGCAGGCTGAAAAGCCTGTTCCTGTTATCTTATCTACTGATGAAAGAAAAGCTGCACAAGGATTCCTAGAGCAACCTGACCTTCTTCAGCAAACCAATGAGCTGATAGGACAATCAGGAGTGATTGGAGAAGAAGCCAACAGGTTGCTGATGTATTTAATCTTCACCAGCAGGAAAAGAGAACATCCTTTGCATGTAATCAGTTTAGGCAGCAGTGGTACAGGAAAAAGTCATTTACAGGAGAAGGTAGGAGAACTGATTCCTTCTGATGAAGTGATTGAGATCACCAGTCTCAGTGAAAATGCCTTCTATTATTTTGGCAAGCAGGAACTGAAACACAAACTGCTATTAATTGAGGATCTGGATGGGGCTCAGGATGTACTATATCCACTCAGGGAACTACAGAGTAAGAAGGTGATCAATAAGACTGTGGTGTACAAGAGTGCAGCAGGAGAGCCACAGACCACCACCCTGAGAGTAGAAGGACCAGTTTGTATTGGAGGCTGTACCACTCAGGAATCAGTCTATGAAGACAATGCCAACAGGAGCTTTCTGCTGTATTTGGATGAAAGCAGAGAGCAGGATGCAAGGATCATGGACTATCAGCGGAAAAGGAGTGCAGGGAAGATCAATTCAAGAGAAGAAAAGAGAGTGAAACAGTTCCTGCAAAATGTTCAGAGAGTATTACAGCCTGTAGCTGTCAGAAATCCCTATGCTGAATATCTGGTGTTACCTGAGCATGTATTCAAGCCCAGAAGGACCAATGCTCATTATCTGGCTTTCATTGAAGCAGTAACCTTCTATCACCAGTTTCAGAGGAAACAGCAAACAGATAATGCAACAGGAGAAGTATTCATTGAAACTTCTGTAGAGGACATTAGGCAGGCTAATTTGCTCATGAAAGAAATCCTGCTGAGGAAATCAGATGATCTTTCAGGAGCCTGTAGAAACTATCTGGAAAGGCTCAGGGCATGGCTTGAAAAGAATTCCTTAGCTGTTTTTACTAACAGGGAAGTCAGTAACAGTCTGCACATTCCTATTCCTACAGTGAAAAGGCATAATTTAGCTTTATTGAATGCAGGCTATTTACAGAAACAGCTCACAGAGGATACCAGAATCCACACCTACAGCCTGATTGAGGGGATCACCTACCAGCAATTAAGCCACTCTATTAGTACAGTATTGGATTCCATGTTAGAAAATCTGTCTTCTTATCAGCTCACTGGCTCACCACCAGCTCAGTTACCTAATGAGCCACTGAAACCCAGTACCAGTAAGAAAAAGAAGGCATCAGCTCAATAGCTCACCAGAAAAGGGATACCCCCTCATTATTTATTATCAATTCAGACACTATGAAGTCACTTTCATTACAGTCTGCCCATTTCCTGTATTTGGAAAAGAGTTATCAGGAATGGTTGCAGACTATTGGTTATGCTGATCCTACAGTAAACAATTGGCCTGCTCATGTACATGAGCTGCTGCATTATCTTGAAAGCAGGGGTGTTCAGCATATTACAACAGTCAGTCAT
Source organism: Pseudobacter sp. (assembly GCF_051955275.1). NCBI lineage: Bacteria > Pseudomonadati > Bacteroidota > Chitinophagia > Chitinophagales > Chitinophagaceae > Pseudobacter > Pseudobacter sp. The sequence continues at coordinate 55,210 of NZ_JBQCGW010000215.1, forward strand.
TTGCAGATACAGGACTTTATCTTTCATATCAAGTACAGAAAGAATCATTCCAGAGCAGGAGCATTAAGTAGCAGTAGCATTAACACCATCATCAATGCCATCAACAGCTTTGCCAAATACCTCAACAGTACTGGCAAGTATGTGCTTGATTTGACTTTGGAAAGAGCTGAAGCGGATCAGGAAGTGCCTGTAGTGCTTTCATTAAAAGAGATCAGAGAACTATATGAGGCTACTTTCAGACCATCCAGAGAAAACCCTGTTGCTATGGGGCAAAGGGACAGGGCTATGATTGCTGTCTTCTATGGCTGTGGCCTCAGAAAGATGGAAGGCACCATGCTCAACCTGTCAGATATTGACCTTCAAAAGAACAGAATCTTTGTCAGAAAAGGAAAGGGCAACAAACAAAGGTATGTTCCTCTGGCATCCAAGCCAGCAGAAGACCTCAGAGCCTACATTCAGGAGGGTAGGGATTGGTTTCTGTATGAACACTATGCCAAGAGATATACAGATAAATATGCCAGTAAGAAAGGAACCTCCAACAGTGAGGCTCTTTTCATTGGTAAGCATGGAGACAGGATGAGCAAGTTCTATCAGAGGTTGGCCATCCTGAAGGAAAGAGCAGGCATAGAGAAACAGTTTGGCCCTCATACCCTGAGACACAGCATAGCCACCCATTTAGCCATGAGTGGAATGGAGATCGAGGAAATATCCAGATTCTTAGGGCATAGCTCACTGGATTCAACACAATTATATGTACACCTTGCTCATGAATTAAAACAGGCAGACAATGGAAGAATTTAGAAAGTATCTACAGTCTCAGAAACTAAAAAACAGTACTGTAGAGGAACACAGCAAGAATGTAGGTTATTTCACCCAATGGCTGAAACAGGAAGACTATGATTCTGGTACCACCATTCAGTATCCTGATCTGTTAGGTTACATCCAGTTTGAGAAAGAGAAAGGTATTACACCTGCTACTATCAACCTGAGGCTGTCCAGCATAAAGTATTATTTTGAATACCTTAAAAGCATTGGAGAAGTGGTGAAGAATCCTGCCAAAACAATTAGGGTGAAAGGAACCATTAACACCATCATTGAAAATCCTCTGAGTACCCCGGAACTTGAAAGCCTGTATCAGCAGTATGCTCAGTTAGCTGTTCCTGATCATCTGGTGATCATACACAAAAGAAGTGTAGTGATACTAGGACTTATGATCTGGCAGGGTATACATTCAGGAGAACTACAGAAAATGGAGATCAGCCATATTGATCTGAACAATGCTTCAGTATATATTCCATCCACCAGCCAGAGTAATAGCAGACAGATCAGTATTAATAGTAAACAGTTATTGAGCCTTCATGAATATGTATCAGCCATAAGGCTTTTATTGAAGCCAAAAGGAAATGAACTGATTGCAGGAAGTGTCAGGAACCATGTACAGAGAGTGCTACAAGAGATAGAAGGCATCAATCCCATGATCAGGAATGCCCAACAGATCAGAGGTTCAGTGATCATCAACTGGCTGAAAAAGCATTCCAAAAGACAGGTGCAATACATGTCTGGACATAAATACATCAGCAGTACTGAAAAGTATGTTCAACAGGATGTAGATTCTCTGAAAGATGTACTGGCAAAGCATCATCCCTTTGGATAACGATAACTTAGCATATCCCTAGTGGTTATTTTTGTATACCTTCTTTCCTATGTTTATCTTTATAGTTCAGGATCAGAAAGTGTGCAGTTAGGTAACCACTTAGGGAATGTGCTGGTGACAATCTCTGATAGAAAGAAAGGCATAGCAGATCCTTTGAATGCAGCTTTGATTAAGTTCTTTGAACCAGTGATGTTGAGTGGAACGGATTATTATCCGTTTGGTATGCCAATGAGGATAGGAGGGGATAGTAGTTACAGGTATGGGTTTAATGGGAAAGAGAATGATAATGAGGTGAAAGGGGGAGATGGGTTGCAGCAGGATTATGGGATGAGGGTGTATGATAATAGGTTGGGGAGGTTTTTGAGTGTTGATCCAGTTACTCAGGCATATCCATGGCTAACTCCTTATCAATTTGCAAGTAACAATCCAGTACGCTTTGTTGATTTGGATGGAGCTGAAAGCGACGACCCGCTTGATCAAGCTCAAAAGGGCACCACCTTGCTTAAAATATTTGTTGACACAAAAGATGCAGCTTGGAATCTTTTATTTACGACGGCTTATCCCCACTCCCAAGGTTGGCTAATAAAGAAGTTATTGAGTAATCAGGGGCATGATGCAGGAGACTTAGATGCAATTCAGTTAAGCCAAGCATTTGATGTAATTTCGGAAGAAGGACAATTTAAGGTGATCTCTGAGAGAAGCTTTACTGAAAAATTGTTTACAATAACTTTTTCTACGATCACCGTAGCAGGTTCGCTTCCATCTAAAGGTGGCGGGCCGTATATGGCAATTAAAATTAGTCCAATTGTTTCAACGGCGATAAGTGACATTTTGAAAGGTTTAAAGTTGTCACAAGAGATAAAACAGGGAGTTAAGGATATTGAGAAATTTGCAGACCGTGCTCACGTAGGGCAAAATTTAAAATCATTTGAAGCGGAAAGCGGCGCAATACTTCAAGCAACACATGGAATAAAGCTAAGAGAAATAAAGGAAGTTGGTGAGAAAGGGGATTATGCAGTTGTTAGCGGTTCAATTAACGGAAAAGATTTAGCTGGAAAAACTATTGATCAACTTGGTATTCCCGCTTCGGCGAAGAGTTACGTTAAAATGAAAGAATTTTTAAGGTCTATAGACATCCATCTGCACCCTGACAAAGGTGTAGATTACATTTTACTTGATGGCAGGAATTTCACAGAGGCTCAAAGAGGTCAAATAACGGAGTATTTAAATAAAAATCACTCTAGTGATTTAGAAAGAGTTATCACAATAGGCTTTTAAATTAATAACTATGGCTACTAGTTTCATTTCAATGAACCAAAAACAAGGGTTTTGGATAAGTGATTCGTTTATGCAAGTGATTTGCTGGGGAATTGTGCATTCAATTGATAGTTGTTCAGATGTAGAATTTGCTTGGATGAAAGGAGAGTTTAGAGATCATATTTATCATTGTTCTCAGGGGCTATTTGTGGGGTTTATTGATCTAAGTCTTGATGAATATTTAGTAGATGATAAAAGGAAAAGTCAAATGAAAATATGTATTGAAAAGACAAAAACCTTTTTCGTGAGTAAAGGGGAGTTTATTCCTGTTGAGGAACTTAATTCCTTTCAACGTGTTCCCGAAACAAAAGTTAATTGGACACTTCCTTTGAGTACTAAAATTCCGTTGAAAGGGTTAACATTTATGATTGAAATAATAGATGGGAAATGGCAGTTGGGAATCGGAGACGAGATTGATTGGATTAGCTAGGTAGTGTACAACTTGTCAATTGCTAAATAACACTCATAAGGATTGGCTTTATTGTCACAAGATATTTACATCAAAACAAAAACTTGATATGAATAAGTTTGAAATGTATGATGTGGTGATAGCATTACAGGATTTAGAAAATGTGCCTAAAGGTTCAAAGGGTACTATTCTAATGGTGTTTAAAGATGGAGAGGCTTATGAAGTAGAGTTTATGGATAATGAAGGGAATACATTAAATATAATAACCGTAAAGAATAGTGAAATAGAAATGATATAAGATAAAAATGCTTTTTTTAGACAGTCACTATTGAATCATAAATTTAGTTAACTATGTCCATTTCATATGAAGATAGAATTTGCTGCTTTATAGACATCCTAGGTTTTCGAGAACATATAAAGGCATCCTGTCAGGAAGGGAGAGAGAACTTATCGAAACTTCATTCAATTTTTAACATATTAAATGAGGCAAATGATTTAGTAAAAGAAAACAAGGAGAATGAATTTAAGCTATCTAAACAAGTAACACAATTTTCTGATTCCATTGTTATATCTTTCAAAGTTGACGAGGGATCAGAAATCCCTATGACTTTAATTAACATATTACATTTATGTATCGCTGGTATAACAAGTGGCTACTTATTTCGAGGAGGGATTAGTTACGGTAAATTATTTCATAATTCTGAGTACTTGTTTGGACCAGCCATTGTTTCTGCTTACGACATTGAAAACAAAGCAGCAATTTATCCTAGAATAATTTTGGATAAAACAATTTTAGATCTAGCTAAGCAACATGTAGACCATGATCATACCCCTGAAGAAGTTGACGAGTTTTTGTCAAACGTTGTAACTAAGGATATGGATGGGATGTATTATGTTGATTATATTAATAAAGCTGATTCAGAATTCCTGAATCATGAGATTGAACTGAAACTATACTTAAATAAGCTTATCGAATTGATTGCACTAAATTCAACAAGTAATAGCTATGATATCAGAACTAAGTATGGCTGGTTAAAAACTAAAACAAATGCACTTCTTCAAAGAGTTATTTCTGATAAGGAGAGCATAGAAAAACTTAAGCTAACAAATCCAGATTTGGCGAAGTATTATGAGGGGCTTAAGATTATTGAATAAGCTGGTAGTATTCAACGGGTAGCGTACAACTTGTCACCTGCACTTTATTAGAATATGTAACGGATTGGCTATTAGCTGATCCGTTACTTTTTTAAACCAGTTTTCCGTACATACTCTGGGGCATAAAATATGTTGATCCTTGAAATTCGGCGCCCCTATTACGTTTTCAAATACCTTGTGTACAACTTGTCACCTGACCATGAAGCTATGTAAGTATTGCCAGGGTAAATGTATTCGTAAAGGGTATTATAGGGGAACTCAAAAGTATAGATGCAAAGAATGTAGCAGGTATCATCGGGAGATTTATCAGCAGAAAAAATATGGCAAGTGTACTGAACGAGAAGTGGTAGTGTTGAACAATGAGGGAGTAGGCATTAGTTCTATGAGCCGGATTCTGCAATTGCCCAAAAGCTCTGTTCAAATGCTGTTGGCAAGGGCAGCTTCAAGATTACAAAGGCCTGATCGAAATGATATCAAGCAGATCTTTGAGCTGGATGAACTATATACCTATGTTGGAAATAAATGCAGGCCATGTTATGTGATTTACGCCATTAACCGGAAAACCAGAGAGATTGTAGATTTTGTAATAGGTAGCAGAACAAAAGAAAACATTGAAAAGGTGATCAAAAATCTAATGATTCGTTCACCTAAAAAGGTATTTACAGACGGATTACTTCTTTACAAAAGCCTTATCCCTTCACCCCTTCATGGCAAAAATCAGTTTAACACCAACAGAATTGAGCGAAAAAATCTCACATTGAGAATGCATTTGAAAAGATTGCAAAGAAAAACGATCTGCTACAGCAGAAGTGAAAAAATGTTAGCGGCATGTTTTCGATTATATGCGTGGAGTTAAACATGGGATTTGAGAGTCAGTAGCTCACTGGCTCACTATCGGCTCAGCCGATTTTGGGCTTGCACAACTCAATGCCAGTATAGAAAAGATGGCATCGGCTCAATAACTCACTGAAAAAGGGATATCCCATATTTTGCCACGAATCATGATCCGGCACCAAGCAGATTGCCTGAAAGATGTATTTTCAAAACATGGCCCTTTTGGCGGAATATTAGGCTGTTTTGGAATAAAAGTGGTGTTTGGAGAAACCTTTAATATCACTTAAATTTGTTGAAAATGAATTCAATTATGCAGGTAGCAAATATTCGCCAGAAGCTGCACCAATATGTTGATAAAGGTGACGAGAAGTTACTGAAGCTGATGTATGCAGTGGCTAAGGAATACAATGAGGAGGATGATTTTGAATATGAATTTACTGAAGAAGAAATCAAAATTCTTGATGCCCGCAGGTCAAAACGATTAAGTGGGGAAAGTAAAACATTTAACTGGGAAGAAGCCAAAGGTATTATCACCGGCAAAAAGAAGATTTAATGTATAAACTGATATTGCAGTCAGAGGCTGTCAGTGATATGCAGTAGGCGTTTGAGTGGTATGAGGAGCAGAAGGAGGGATTAGGTTTTGATTTTTATTGAAGAGGTGGAAGCCTGTTTTAGTCAAATAAGGAACCATCCGCAGTATTACACTTCAATAAATGAGAAGTATCGGAGATTGAAGGTTTATAGATTCCCTTATTTGATTATTTACGAAACTGAAGACGAAACGGTAGTCATCAACTCTGTGTGGCACACAAGCCGAAAGCCTAAAATTGATTAACATACGAATCCACTACACAGAAAGTAGTGGATTTTTTCTTGTATCCATAATACAGGGAGTATAGGGGGATTCTTAGAATCCATTTTAATCCAGGAGGGAGGGCCATAGTTGTTTTTGGGAAACAAAAAAGTGTGCAGTTAGGTAACCACTTGGGGAATGTGCTGGTGACGGTTTCTGATAAGAAGAAGGGAATACCAGATCCTATTACAAGTTCTTTGATAAGCCATTTTGAGCCTATAATGTTGAGTGGGATGGATTATTCGTGTAGCCGAAGACATCGTAGCCTGGCAGAACCGACTACTGGAGCCGGTTTACCTGATCGTATGGATGGACGGGATCGTGTTCAAGGTCAGGGAGAACAGCAAAGTGGTCAACAAAACGATCTACATCGCTGTAGGCTTACGTAAGGATGGCTTTAAAGAGGTATTGGGGTATATGGTTGGGTAAGAATGAGTCTGCCGCCTATTGGATGACTGTATTGACTGATATGAAGGCCCGGGGTATGGAAGACATCCTGATCACTGCTACCGATAACCTCAATGGCTTCACCCAAACGATCCGGACTGTATTCCCTCAATCTGCTACCCAAATCTGTGTTGTTCATCAGATCCGCAACAGCTGCCGGTATATGGTCTGGAAAGACAAACGGGAGTTCTCCACTGACATGAAGGATATCTATGCCGCTCCTACGCGCCAGGCCGCTCAGGCTGCCCTACAGGCTTTTGAAAGTAAGTGGGGCGGCAAGTATGGCTATGCTATCAAAAGCTGGAAAGACAACTGGGAAGAGTTGACTGTCTTCTTCGACTTCCCTATTGAAATACGCCAGATCATCTACACCACCAACCTGATTGAAAACCTCAATGGCAAGATCAGGAAGTACACGAAAAACAAACTCTCGTTCCCTACAGATGACGCCGTACTTAAGTCCGTGTACCTGGCTTTGCGGGAGGTAACAAAAAAATGGACAATGCCGATTAGAAACTGGGGCATTGTTCTCGATCAGTTTTTAACTATTTTTGAAAACAGGATCAAGATATAGGTCCTGCTACGAACTCTGTTTTTTGAAACTTACACAGTTAGTGAGATAGTCCCTGAATATGTATCAGCAATAGGATTTTATTGAAGCCCCAAGGGCATGAACTTATTTCCCACCTCTAAATACTTATACCTATTCCCCCAAAAAAACAACAACACTCCCCGTTATATATTTTTTTACTTATCGCCTTCCTCCTATATTGCACAGACTAGCCTGCCCCCAAATACCATTAAACCAATGACCTTTTTTATAAGAATTTCCATCTCAGCATGGATGCTGACGATCTTACTGCTGACTGCTTCCGTAACCTGGGGGCAGGAGACTTCACCTAAAGAAAAGGACTCTCTCTTACTATCTTCCAGGCGTAAATTACAGGCATCTAAAGACTCTCTTGCAGCCTCAACCAAAGAGAAATTCAATAACACAAGAGATACCATCCCCAAAATCACCCAACAAAAACTCAACCAGCTAAAAGAGAAAGCAAACATAGTAGCAGATACCTTACAAAACTTACCCGATACGCTGATCCGTGGCAGCATTGAATGGCTCAACCAACAACAAAAACTGGTTAAAGAGAAATTCCGTTCCACCGCCAACGATATCATCACTACCCCCGCCGGCCTGAAAATGAAAAAGCGGGATTTCATGAATGACCTCTCCAACCAGACCTACGCCCATCTCTTCGATACAAAGCCACTCGTTAAATTCGGCGGAGGTTATGTCAGTTACCAGTTCGATTACCGGTCCAATATTGATACCCCCTACGTTGAAAAGAACCTCGCGCAGCATAATACCACCGGTCACCTCAATTTCACAGTTGGAAATATCCTTCCGCTCCGCGTTACCTTCTGGAGCCGGCAGAGTAATTCATCGCTGTTCCGTGATATCACCAGTGTGAATGTATCCTTTGATGCGGGCACTTTCCGGAATCAGCTCCAGGCCGCCATGAAACAGCGATTGCTCAAACTCGCCCCAAACCTTCAGGATTCACTGACAGAAAAATTATATGGGTTTAAAAAACTCCAGGTGAAAGACCTGGATGATCTCCTGAAAGATCGCTTTTCGCCGCAGGCACTCATCGAGGCCAACCAGATCTTGAAAGTGCCAGGCATCACCTGGAAAAGTGACCTGCCGGATAGTACCAACCGTAGCAGGGAAGACTCCGCTAAACAGGCGGCCGCCCAGTTCCTGGAGTTGTACCGGAAAACTATGGAAACCTACCAGACCGTTAAAGGGCAGGCAGATTCCCTCAAACAGATCTATGATAAGAATATAGCCCGCATCAACGAATTCAAACAACTCATCAATGGCAAATGGGACCAGCTCATCAATACACCCCGCTGGAAGGAAAAACTGGAAACATATGGGCTGCAGGATGCAGACGTTCCCGCCAAATACAAATGGCTGATGGGGCTTCGCAATTTCAGCCTGGGGCGAAGCACGGTGAACACCAGCGAACTCACTGCAAAGAATATTTCAGTGAATGGCATCAACCTGGAATATAACAGCTGGTATTATCTCGGCATCACTGCCGGACTGGTGGATTACCGCTTCCGCGATTTTGCCGTGAACGGATTCAACCGGAAACCACAATTCCTGTACATGCTGCGGGCAGGCCTGGGACAACTAGAGAAGAATTATTTCATTCTCGGCGTCTATCATGGCAAAAAACAACTCTTCGCCAATTCAAACCTGGCGAGCATCCCGGTAACAGGCTTCAGCCTGGAAGCCAAATGGCAGGTGGCAAGGAGCACTTTCCTGATCGGAGAAGTAGCAAAATCCATCTCTCCTGATTACCGGGCCAACCCTCCCGGAAAGAATACCGGTATGGACCTGTCAGATAACAGCAACCAGGCAGTATCTCTGAAACTGCAATCTTATATTCCGGTATCGCAAACCCGCTTCGAAGGGCTGTATAAAAAGACCGGTGCAAATTTCCAGTCGTTCAGCAGCTTCCAGGCGAATGCCGCTATCGAAAGCTGGAGCGTAAAACTGGAACAGCCCTTCTTCAAACGCATGCTTCGGGTGACCGCCGCCGTAAGAAAGAATGAGTTCTCCAATCCTTACATAGAACAGGATTATAAAAGCAATACTGTTTTTAAAAGTTTGTCCGCTACCTTCCGTAAACGCAGATGGCCGGTAATTACAGTGGGCTACCAGCCAATGAGCCAGCTTACTGTATTTGACCACAAAATGGTGGAAAGCCAGTTTCAAACCCTTACCGGCACTGTTCTTCATACTTACAGACTTGGAACGCTGAACACCGTTTCCACTGTTATGCTCAATAAATTCTTCAATAACCAGAAGGATAGTGGATATATCTATTTTAATTCCACCAATGTCTACTGGTCGCAACAATTCCTGTTTTCCAGGTTTACGGCCAATATGGGCGTTAGCTTCAGTAAAAACGGGACTTATCAGCTCACCGTGCTCGAAGAAGGGTTTCAGATCCCGGCAGGCAAACTATTCTCTACTGTAGGTTTTGGAACCAAAGTAAATGCCCTGAACAGCGAAGAAGTAAAAGTGGGGGCATTCATCAATACCAATATCAGGGTTTTCAAACAGGACAATATCACCCTGAGTTATGAACGTGGCTTCCTGCCCGGCTTTAACCGGGGCCTGGTCAGGAACGAAATGGCCAGCGTTCAGTTCATTAAATCATTTTAGGAGGAGTATTTACGCATTCCTCAACACCCTTTTCCCCAACCAGCTGTCCTTCAACGGCACCATCCAGTTATTCTCCAGCTCTTCCTTCGTCAGCACCAGGTTATTGAAATAAACAGTATCCTCATCTATGAACTTATTCTCCAGCGCATACTTCACCTGCGACATTGGCAATATCTGCACTTTATCTTTTACCACAAACGCCATGCTCTGCCTGTCGAACATATGTACTTTGAAAACCTCTTCTATGTCTTTTATCAAACGAACAGAGCTGTCTGTACTGCAGCCACTCACGCCGGTTGCATTTTCATCGGCCATCAGCACAATGAATTGACCGAAGAACAGGGTGCCGAATCCTTTAACGGGGGTACCATGGGATTTCCAGTTGGCAGTGAAATGATTGAGCAGGTCTTCCAGTTGCAGGGCTTCGCCCATGGAAAACAATCTGCTGCTCTGGTATACCCAAACGCGGGAATCAGCCGCAAAATCTGCCGGTAATAATTCTTTGTAATTCCAGTTCATGTTGCAAAGATACGAATGCTATTCCATGGATTGCGCCACCAGTTCGGCAACGTCCAGTACCTGTACATCACCTTCTCTTTCTTTGTTCTTCACCCCATCGGTGAGCATGGTATTGCAGAAGGGACAAGCGGAGGCGATGACTGTGGAGCCTGTTGCCAGGGCTTCCGCCGCGCGCTCCACGTTGACGTAGGTGGTGCCTTTTTCCTCTTCCTTGAACATCTGGGCGCCACCGGCACCGCAGCAGAGGCCTTTTGAGCGGCAGCGTTTCATTTCAACCAGTTCGGCGTCCAGGGTTTCCAGCACTTTGCGGGGAGCGTCGTAGATATCGTTGGCGCGGCCCAGGTAGCAGCTGTCATGGAAGGTAATGCGTTTGCCCTTGAAGGTGCCGCCTTCTTTGAGACGGATCTTACCCTCGTCGATCAATTGCTGAAGGAGGGTGGTATGGTGGATCACTTCATAGGTACCGCCGAGCACGGGGTACTCGTTTTTGAAGATATTGAAGCAGTGGGGGCAGGTGGTCACTATCTTTTTGATACCATAACCGTTCAGGATCTGGATATTCTGATAGGCCATCATCTGGAACATAAATTCATTCCCGGCCCTGCGGGCGGGGTCTCCCGTACACATTTCTTCTTTCCCGAGAATGGCGAAACTGATACCGGCCTTGTGCAGAATAGTAGCAAATGCCTTCGTGATCTTCTGAGCCCTCTGATCAAAACTACCGGAACACCCTACCCAGAACAGGATCTCAGGATTCTGGCCATTTGCCATCATTTCGGCCATGCTTGGTACATGCATTCAAAAAAATTTTTGTAAATCTACAGTAAAAGTACAAAAGGAGCTTCATATTGTATTACATTGAGATACAAATCAAAAGCTGGCACGTTATTTATAGTTTGTACGCATAGGCTCAACGCCCTGTCCTCCGGAAAACCGCCAGAACCCCATGCCCAGGTTGTAGCAAAAAAAAACGCTAATACAAACTTTCGAACCGATGCAATTACAACAGGCTGTCAACAACATTTTTGTTCAGCTTGCCGGGACTTTGGAGCAATTGTCCGGGCAAGAATATATCCAGCCCTGTAAAACCCTTTCTGACCATACCATTGGCCAGCATGTAAGGCATATCATCGAATTATTTCAGTGCCTGGAACAGGGTTACGATCAGGGAACAGTAAACTATGAAAAAAGAAAAAGGGATCTGCTGATCGAAACGGATAAGGAACTGGCAGGCTCGCTGCTCAAAGCGATCCATCAGAACCTCAGCCGTGAAGACAGAACGCTGGTACTGGAAGCTGCCTACGATGAGCATTCAGCCATACCGGTTCAGATCGGTACCAATTATTACCGCGAAGTGGCCTATAACCTTGAACATACCATCCATCATATGGCATTGATCAGGATCGGCATCAACGAAGTAGCGGATATTGCCCTGCCGGAAAATTTCGGTGTGGCATCATCCACCGTTAAGCATAAGCAACAATGTGTACAGTAACTTTTGTACCCTCGGGTGAAACCCTTTACATTACTTCCAACAGAGATGAAAAAAACTCGCGGCCCGCAGCGGCATCGCCGGAGATCACGGAGTTTCCATCAGGTGCTATTTTATTTCCCAAAGATCCGCATGCAGGCGGTACCTGGATAGCCGTCCATGAAAATGGAAATGCACTGGTATTCCTGAATGGCGGACTGGTGGCGCATACACCCAAACCACCGTACCGGAAGAGCAGGGGACTGATCCTGCTGGACCTCCTGGACAGTACCTCGCCCGTGAACAGCTTCCTGGCCATCAACCTCAACAATATCGAGCCCTTCACAGCCGTACTCTGGGAAGACAGGCTCCTGTTTGAATGCAGGTGGGATGGAAAACGCAAACACCAGCGTGACCTGAACGGCGGGAAATCCCATATCTGGAGTTCCGTTACCCTCTATGACGAAGCAGTGATCAATAAACGAAAAGCATGGTTCGAGGAATGGTCACAGGCTAACCAGCAACCCGATGGAAATGCCATCATGCATTTCCACCAGTTCACAGGGGATGGCGACAGGCACAATGATCTGCTCATGGACCGCGAAGGCGTTGTAGGCACCGTAAGCGTTACGCAACTGCAATTGCAGCCCGGAGGCGCCACCATGCAGTACCTTGATGTGAAGCGCAACGAAATCATATCCGTATCTTTATCACAGGAAAAAACAATGGCCGTCCGCTAATGAATTTCTTTCAGCAGCTTTTCCATCGCCCCTTTTTCATCAGGCTGTTCAACTGGGAATACTGGAGTTTTGCAGCCGTCTACACCTGGATCTACCCGGTCTGGTTCCTGCTCTGCCTGCGGGCCAGGAGTTTCTTCTTTTTCGCGGCAGCCAATCCCCGCATCCGCAACGGCGGTTTTCTCAACGAATCCAAAAAAGAAATTGTTCCATTGATACCTGAAGCATTGCATCCACGCACTGCTTTTTTTACATTGCCCTGTAATGCAGAGCTCGTCCTGTCCGAACTGCAACGCAAGGGATTACATTTCCCGCTCATGGGCAAGCCCGATGTGGGCGGCCGGGGCCGCGGCGTGAAAGTACTGAAAGATGAAAACGATGTCCGCGAATATGTAAGCTCAGCCTTCCTGGATTTTCATATCCAGGAATACATACCTTACAAAAATGAGGTAGGCATCTTTTATTGCCGCTATCCAAGCCAGGAGCGTGGAAGCATCACCGGTATAGTGGAAAAGGAGTTCATGACTGTTACAGGGGATGGAAAAAGCAATATGCGCGAACTGCTTTCCCGCAACAAGCGCGCCCTCATGTACATGGGTAGTTTTGAAAATCTCCACGGCGGATTTCTGGATAAGGTACTTCCTGCCGGAGAGCAACAGGTGATCTCTCCCTTCGGCAATCATGCGCGTGGCGCGCGTTTCATTGATGCCACCCATCGCGTGGATGAAGAACTGACAGCCACCATCGATGCCATCTGCCGCCAGATCCCTGATTTTTATTACGGCCGTCTGGATGTGCGTTACCAGAGTTGGGAAGAGCTGAAAGCGGGCAAACATTTCGCTATCATTGAAGTGAATGGCGCCGGTTCCGAGCCCACTCATATCTATGATCCGAAACATTCTCTTTTCTTTGCCTGGAAGGAGATCGTCCGTCATTGGATCATCCTGAACAGGATCAGCAGGCAGAATAAAAAGAAAGGTCATCAGTACCTTTCGCTGCGCGAAGGCATTGCCATGTTCAGAGAGAACAAAATGTGGTCAGAGAAACTGGCGGCCATGACAGACTAAGCAACACAGCATCACATCATTCAACAGTTAATATCAATCAATCCTGCATGCAGCTTTTCCGCATCTTTTGTATCGGTCTTGGCATCAGCTTCCTCGGCACGCTGCCACTGGGAACGCTGAACGTGGCCGCCATGCAGATTGCGGTCACTGACGGCCTTCAACCGGCCCTGCTGTTCTCCCTCGGTGCCTTACTCGTAGAGATCTGTTACGTGCGGCTCAGCCTGGTAGCCATGGACTGGGTTCGTAAACAGGAAAAACTATTCCGATTACTTAACTGGATCACCCTGCTGATCATCATAGCACTCGCTGTCTCCTCATTCATCGCCGCCGCGCATCCGTCCGGCGAAGCGCAGAACGTGATCCTCAGCAACACCATGCCCCGTTTCTTTTTAGGCATCACGCTCAGTGCCATCAACCCGGTCCAGATCCCATTCTGGTTTGGCTGGAGCACCGTACTCTTTGCAAAGAATATCCTGCTACCAAAACCCTCTCATTACAATATTTACATACTTGGCATTGGCATCGGCACCTTTCTCGGCAATGCTGTATTCATCTTCGGTGGAAGATTAATGGTAAGCAGCCTCAACGCCAACCTGAACATCCTCAACTACATTATTGGGGGCGTGTTTGCCATCACGGCTATCATCCAGCTTTACCGCATGCTGACCAATAAGAAGGCCGCTACAGTACAGGAAACTGATAGCTCAGAATCAGGTCACACCTAGTTCGTACCTGGATCACACCCAGGTTAATCCCGTTTAAACGTAGCTTACATATAGCTTACAACTAGTTCACACCTAGGTCAAACCTGGCTCAGGCGCAGTTTGAGACCGGTACCGGAATATTGCGGTTTCCCCGGGGATACATCCAATTCTTTTCAGCATTTCG
>NZ_JBQCGW010000216.1:0-30798 GCF_051955275.1 Pseudobacter sp.
ATCATACGCCAAGACCATTGTTGGTGGTGTTGGGAGCGCAATCCACTTTTTTGTTCTGGCCCATGATGCCCACTTGGCCTTCCAGTAAGAAGCGGCTCTGTCTCAGCAGCTGGGTCTGGGGATCTGAGATATAATAACGGCCGAGTGCACTCACTCCATAGGAAAATGTTGTGAAACCATCGCCTGTGGTCAGTCCCAGGTTCACCATACCACCGATGGCCACATTATCCCTGATAAACCAGGCTACTTTAGGATTGAGGGAAAGATTGAAAGTAGTGTTGCCACTCTGAAAGTCTGCCGACATCCCCATCAGGTCTGCACCAATAAGCATATTCCCTTTCTGTAACTGTGCCTGGGCTTTATTGTTTACAAACAACATCAAACCCATGCAGCCCAAAAGCATCGCGTAAGCTTTCTTCATAACTCAATATTTAAGGTTAGTAAAAAATGATGTCCGGAACAGGCCAGCATACAAATCAAATGCCCGGAAGTCCGTCTACGCGTTTTGGAGGGGGGGATGCGTTTACAAGGATGTTGAATTGAACTACTTCAAGGCGGGGCAGGAAAATACTTTGTGAAAAATATTTATATAAAATAAAAATAAAGCATTTCCTGTTAATTAAGAAAAAAAGAATGAAGGTTGTCCTTTCTTATCCTCATTTTTCAGCAAACAAAGAGCCCCGTCAGGTAAATGACAGGGCTCCTTTCAAATATCAATTCTGATGGCTTACGCCATTTGCAGTTTTCTTGCTTTTTTGTCTTCCAGAAACTCATCAAAGGTCATCAGCTTATCCACTACACCGTTTGGTGTGAGCTCGATAATGCGGTTGGCCACGGTCTGGAGGAAGGTATGGTCATGAGAGCTGAGCATCACAATGCCTTTGAAGTTCTCCATGCTTTCGTTGAAGCTCTGGATAGATTCCAGGTCAAGGTGGTTGGTAGGCTCATCCAGCAATACCACGTTGGGATCCTGCAGCATCATGCGGCTGAGCATGCAACGCACTTTCTCACCACCGCTGAGTACGGTTGTTTTCTTCAGCACCTCGTCTCCGCTGAACAGCATCTTACCGAGGAAGCTGCGGAGGAAGGGTTCATCCACATCTGTTACATGTGGTGGCACATACTGGCGCAGCCAGTCCATCAGGTTGAGGTCAGTGGTGAAGTACTGTGAGTTATCGTTGGGCAGGTAAGCTTTGGATACGGTAGTTCCCCACTCGTATTTACCGCTATCGGCCTGTTGTTCTCCGTTGATGATCTCAAAGAAAGCGGTAACGGCCATCTGGTCGTCAGCAACAATGGCGATCTTATCACCCTTGTTCACGGTGAAGTTCACATTGCTGAAGAGCACCCTGCCATCGATGGATTTGCTGAGTTTCTCCACATTGAGGATCTGGTTACCCACTTCGCGAAGTTGCTTGAAGATGATACCAGGATACTTGCGGTTGGAAGGTGCGATATCCTCGATAACGAGTTTCTCCAGGGCTTTCTTACGGGAAGTAGCCTGCTTGGATTTGGAGGCGTTGGCGCTGAAACGGGCGATGAAGTCCATCAGGTCCTTACGCTTCTCTTCTGTACGTTTGTTCTTATCGTTCATCTGACGGGCAGCCAGCTGAGAGCTCTCGTACCAGAAAGTATAGTTACCGGTGTAGATCTTGATCTTCTGGCGGTCAACGTCGGCCACATGGGTACATACGGCATCGAGGAAGTGACGGTCGTGGCTCACAACGATCACGATGTTCTCATAACCGCCGAGGAAATTCTCGAGCCAGGAGATGGTAGTAACGTCAAGGTTGTTGGTAGGCTCATCGAGGATGAGGATATCCGGGTTTCCGAAGAGGGCCTGTGCCAGGAGCACGCGCACTTTCATAGCACCGTTGATATCTTTCATGAGGCTCCCCTGAATATCTTCGGGGACACCGAGCTCGCTGAGCAGGCTGCCTGCATCGCTTTCAGCGGTGTAGCCACCCATTTCGCCAAACTCACCTTCCAGTTCACCGGCACGGATCCCGTCTTCCTCGCTGAAATCAGCTTTGGCATAGATGGCATCACGCTCATGCATAACGGACCAGAGTTTCTTATGGCCCATCATCACGGTATTGAGCACGGTTACTTCATCGAACTCGAAATGGTTTTGTTTCAATACGGCCATCCGTTCTCCGGGAGTAATATCGATAGTGCCTTTGTTAGGCTCGATCTCTCCGGCGAGTATTTTCAGGAAAGTGGATTTACCGGCGCCGTTGGCTCCGATCACACCATAACAATTCCCTTTGTTGAAAGTGATATTCACTTCATCAAACAATACACGTTTACCGAACGAGAGGGTCACATTATTCGCTGCAATCATACTGACTTCCTATGTTATTTGAGGCCGCAAAGGTACGCAATATTTGGCTTCTTTCCCATTAATTAACCCGGCCATCCAGTGCCAGCAGAAACGCGTACATCAGGGCCTCCTCGCGGAGGATCTCAAAACGGCCGGAAGCGCCGCCATGGCCCGCATCCATATTGGTTTTGAAGAGGATAACACTCTTACTCTTATTGAGCTCCCTCAGTTTGGCCACCCATTTAGCCGGCTCAAAATACTGTACCTGGCTATCGTGCAGACCGGTGGTGACCAGGATATTGGGATAATTGAGCGCTCCCACATTATCATAAGGAGAATAAGATTTCATGTAGAAATACTCGGCACTATCGGCCGGGTTGCCCCATTCCTTGTACTCTCCGGTGGTGAGGGGGATGCTGGCATCGCTCATGGTGGTGATCACATCCACAAAAGGCACTTCAGCCACTACCCCATTCCACATTTCCGGGGCCATATTGAGGATAGCGCCCATCAGCAGACCGCCGGCGCTTCCGCCATTGGCATAGAGGTGTTTACTGGAAGTATAGTTTTCACTCACCAGGAATTTGCCACAATCGATAAAATCATAGAAAGTGTTTTTCTTTTTGAGGAGGTGGCCATCATCATACCACTGTCTTCCCATCTCCTGTCCGCCGCGCACATGTGCAATGGCATAAATGAATCCCCTGTCAACCAGCGAGATCACGTTTCCCTGGAAACCTGGGAAAGTGCTGTTACCATAAGAGCCGTAAGCGGCCAGCAACACGGGATTGGTTCCGTCTTTTTTCACTCCTTTTTTGTAAAGAAGGGTCATCGGTACTTTCACGCCATCACGGGCAGTGGCCCAGATGCGCTCTGTTTCATAACCGTCTTTTTTATAACCGATCACCTCAGTCTGTTTCAGCACTTTCTTCTCTTTCGTATCCATGTTGTAATCGATGATGGTATACGGAGTGATCATACTCGTGTAAGTGATACGGAGAATATTGGTGTTCGATTCAGGATTGCTGCCCTGGTTGGCGGTGAACACCTTCTCATCGAATGTTATATACTCGTCTTTTTTGGCGGCAGTATTGATCACGCGGATCTGACGCATGGCATCTTTCACTTCAGTGAGCACCAGAAAATCTTTGAAGGTGTTGAAGCTGGAAATATACACGTCTTTCCGGGCAGGTATCAGCTCTTTCCATGCACTGCGGGAAGTATTGCCGGGCTCTGCCGTCATGAGGCGGAAGTTAGGCGCATCCCAGTCTGTCTGGATATAGAATTTACCATCATCTGCATGATCCAGGTGATACTGGAAATCCTGTTTGCGTGGTTCAAATACTTTGAAAGCGCCGGTAGGATTTGAAGCGTCCAGCAACTGGTATTCGGTGCTGTTCTCGTTCATATCCGATGTAATGAAAATGTATTTTTTGGAGCGGCTGCGGTCTACGTCCAGGTAGTAGCGGTCGTCTTTTTCTTCGTACACCAGTACGTCCGTTTTGGGATCGGAACCGAGTGTATGGCGATAAACGCGGTAGCCCAGTAATGTAACAGTATCCTGCAGAATGTAGAAGATCGTTTTGTTGTCTGCTGCCCAGGCTACAGAGTTACCTTCCACGTTTGAAATACTTTCAGGATATACCTCACCGGTAGTCAGGTTTTTCACCTGCAGGTTGTAGAGGCGGCGGCTCACATGATCGGTTGTGAATGCGGCGAGCTGGTTGTTATCGCTCACTTTGATGGACCCGATGCTGTAGTATTTATGTCCTTCAGCCATCTTGTTCTGATCGAACATGATCTCTTCAGGTGCATCCAGCGATCCTTTTTTACGGCAGTAGATGGGATACTGTCTGCCTTCTTCAAATTTATTGTAGTAGTAATAACCATTGCTCAGTGATGGAACGGATTCGTCTTTTTCCTTGATACGGCCTTTCATTTCCAGGAAAAGTTTTTCCTGGAGTTCTTTGGTGCCGGACATCATGGTATCCACATAGGCATTTTCTGCTTTGAGGTATTCTATCACTTTGGGGTTCTCTCTCTGGTTGAGCCAGTAATATTCATCCACCCGTTTATCGCCGTGAGCCTCCAGCTCTTTGGCTTGTTTTTCAACGGTGGGCGTGGGAATATTCGCGGGCCACTGATATGCTTCGTTCATTTTAGATGGGTTTTGATTACAGCCCACTGCGGCGAACGGGGCTATAAGCAATAATTTCCGTAGATGGTTCATCATGTTGTTTGGTTTGGAACGGTTGAAAATACAAATTCCCGTCTGCCTCCAAACCACCACTCATCACAGCTTAACAAAATTGGTGGGTTCTGGGTATTACCGGTTTATCTCAGCAAGAAGGTCCGGCAGATCGAGAGGTTCCGTCACCATTTGCAGCTGGCCATTTACATCATGCGGCCAATCCGCTTTGGGCTTGTCCCAGTACAATTCAACACCGTTTCCATCGGGATCATCCAGGTAAATGGCTTCCGAAACACCGTGATCGGATGCTCCGGTTATGGGATAACCGGCATCCACCAGTCTTTTGAAGATGATGGCCAGGTCTTTCCGCGTGGGATAAAGAATGGCGGTATGAAAGAGGCCGGGCGCTTTGCGTGGCGCGGGCGGCGCGTCTTTGCTGTACCAGGTGTTCAGACCGATATGATGATGATAACCACCGGCTGAAATGAATACGGCCTGATCGCCGTAACGCTGCCGGATCTCAAATCCCAGCAGTCCCTGGTAAAAGCCAAGGGCTTTGTCGAGGTTGGACACTTTCAGGTGCACATGGCCGATCCTCGTTTGTGCGGGAACGATATAGTCGCTCATAAAAGAGAAATTTATTCTTTCAAATTACAACAAAAAAGCCCTGAAGTAGTTTGCGGCGGCAGTCTACTTCAGGGCTGTATGCTTGTTCAGCTATTGATCAGTCGTGGCTCAGGCCGGCGCGCTGGTACTCGTAGTTGAGACGTGCGATGTTTGTGATGGAGATTTCCTTCGGGCAAACTGCTTCGCAGGCTCCTGTATTGGTACAGGCTCCGAAACCTTCTTTGTCCATCTGTGCGATCATATTGAGCGCACGTGATTTACGCTCAGGCTCACCTTGCGGCAGTAATGCCAGGTGGCTCACTTTTGCGCTGGTAAAGAGCATGGCTGAGCTGTTCTTACAAGCTGCCACGCAGGCGCCGCAACCGATACAGGCTGCATTGGCGAAGCTGAGGTCAGCTTTATCTTTCGGGATCAGCAGGTTGTTGGCATCCTGCGCGTTCCCTGTATTTACGGAGATATATCCACCTGCCTGTACAATGCGGTCGAATGCAGTACGGTCAACCACCAGATCCTTGATCACCGGAAAGGCCTTGGCGCGCCATGGTTCTACAGTGATGGTATCACCATCTTTGTAGGCACGCATGTGCAGCTGACAGGTGGTATTTGCCTGCCAGGGACCGTGTGGACGGCCATCGATGTACATGGAGCACATCCCACAGATACCTTCGCGACAATCGTGATCAAAGGCAATAGGGTCCTTACCTTCAGCGATCAGCCGCTCATTCAGTACGTCAATCATTTCCAGGAACGACATTTCCGAAGAAACGTCTTTCACATCATAAGATTCAAAAGCCCCCGCATCATTCCTGCTCTTCTGCCTCCACACTTTCAGTGTGAGATTCATATTATAATGTTCCATAGACGATAAATGTAATTGTTATTTGTAGCTGCGCTGGGTTGGTTTAGCAATTTCAAAAATGAGGTCTTCTTTATGCATCTGCCATTTGTGTTCTCCCTGGAACTCCCAGGCTGCTACATATTTGAAGTTTTCGTCATCACGTTTGGCTTCCCCGTCTTCCGTTTGTGATTCTTCGCGGAAGTGACCACCACAGCTTTCATTACGGTTGAGGGCATCCAGGCACATGAGCTCACCCAGTTCCAGGAAGTCGGCAACACGGTTGGCCTTATCCAGTTCGGGGTTCATTTCATTGATGGCGCCGGGGATGCGGACATCGCTCCAGAATTCCTTTTTCAGCTGCTGGATCTCTGCCACGGCTTCCTGTAATCCTTTGGCATTGCGGGCCATACCGCATTTATCCCACATGATCTTTCCGAGGCGCTTGTGGAAACTTTCCACTGTTTTGCTACCCTTGATGCTCATGAGCCGGTTGATCCTGTCGGATACTTCTTTTTCAGCCTGCTCAAAAGCAGGATGATCGGTAGGTATGCTCTTTGTGGCGATATCTTTTGCGAGATAGTTTCCGATAGTGTAAGGGATCACAAAGTAACCATCTGCCAGGCCCTGCATCAGTGCAGAGGCGCCGAGGCGGTTAGCTCCGTGGTCGCTGAAATTGGCTTCACCGAGGCAGTAGAGACCGGGGATGGTGGTCATCAGTTCATAATCCACCCAGAGGCCGCCCATTGTGTAGTGCACCGCGGGGTAAATACGCATCGGGGTTTCGTATGGGTTCTCGCCGGTGATCTTTTCGTACATATCGAAAAGGTTACCATATTTCTCTTTTACTACAGCTTTACCGAGTTTGATGATCTCTTCTGCAGAAACATTGCTGAGGCCCTGTTTGTTTACTTCGATCTCTCCGTAACGCTGAATGGCGTTGGCATAATCGAGGTATACAGCCTGTTTGGAAGTACCTACACCGTAACCGGCATCGCAGCGCTCTTTGGCAGCGCGGCTGGCCACATCGCGGGGAACGAGGTTACCGAAGGCGGGATATCTTCTTTCCAGGTAATAATCTCTTTCATCCTCAGGGATGTCGGCGGCTTTGCGCTCGTCGTTCTGTTTCTTGGGAACCCAGATGCGTCCGTCGTTACGTAAGCTCTCAGACATGAGGGTGAGCTTGGACTGGTGGTCTCCGCTAACGGGGATACAGGTGGGGTGGATCTGAGTGAAGCAGGGGTTGGCGAAGTACGCTCCTTTCCTGTGCGCTTTCCAGGCGGCTGTTACGTTGCTGCCCATGGCGTTGGTGGAGAGATAGAATACGTTGCCATAACCACCGGAACATAACAGTACGGCATGGCCGAAATGACGTTCCAGCTTACCGGTCACGAGGTCGCGGGCGATGATGCCGCGGGCCTTGCCATCGATCATAACGATCTCCAGCATTTCATGACGGTTGTACATTTTCACGTTACCGAGAGCAATCTGGCGTTCCAGGCTCTGGTACGCACCTATGAGGAGCTGCTGACCGGTCTGACCGGCAGCATAGAAAGTTCTTTGTACCTGTGTACCACCGAATGAACGGTTGCTGAGCAGACCGCCATATTCGCGGGCAAAGGGAACACCCTGCGCCACGCACTGGTCGATGATATTACCACTCACTTCAGCGAGGCGATGCACATTGCCCTCGCGTGCGCGGTAGTCACCACCTTTGATGGTGTCATAAAAAAGACGGAATACAGAGTCACCGTCGTTCTGATAGTTCTTGGCGGCATTGATACCACCCTGGGCAGCGATACTGTGGGCACGGCGCGGAGAATCCTGGAAACAGAAGGCTTTTACTTTGTAACCAAGCTCACCCAGTGAAGCCGCAGCCGAAGCTCCGGCCAGTCCGGTTCCGATAACGATCACCTCCAGCTTACGTTTGTTGGCCGGGTTAACCAGGTTGCAATGGCCTTTGTACCAGGTCCATTTCTGGTCTAAATTACCGGCAGGAATTTTTGCATCTAACATATAACCAGTTTATGGTTTGTTTATGAAGTCTCTGATTCTACTCGTTATTATTAATCGATGGCCACCCATCCGAGGTAGCAGGCAATTGGCATCAGGGCGAAGATCAGCGGAATGAGGATCGAGAAACCCACACCGATGCAATTCACCATCTTCAGGTAGCGGTTATTATGAAGACCGATAGTTCTGAAGGCGCTCTGGAACCCGTGCATCAGGTGCCAGGTCAGGGAGATGCATGCCAGTACATATATAATTACCATTACCGGGTTCTGGAATACTTCGATCATGCGGGCGAAAAGATCATGCTGATCAGCGTCATAGGTAGCGGCAGGCAGGTTATGGGAGATCCGGGAATCCCACCAGAACTGCGATACGTGCAATACCAGGAACATCAGGATGAGGGTACCGAGCAAGCCCATGCTGCGGCTGTACCATTTGGAGCCCTTGTTACCCATGGGAACTGCGTAATTCTGGCCTCGGCGGCTCTGATTCTGTGCAGACAGCAGATATCCCTGCACAATGTGAAGGATAATGCCGGCAAAGAGACCAACTTCCGCAATACGGATAACAATTGTAACTGCCATGAAGTGCGCAGCCCTGTTGAAAATCTCACCATTGTCAGTGGGATCGAAAACATCAGCAAAAATGCAGGCATTGATGCCGACATGCACAACCAGGAAAAGAATGAGAAAGATGCCGGTTAAACCCATCACAAGTTTCTTACCGATAGAGGACGTAAAGAATTCAGACCATTTCATCTGAAAATAGTTTTGTGTTAAAAGTACCGCACTGAACTGAATGAGTGAACACGTTACCCGGATAGCGAAGTTTTATGTCACCGCCTCATGATCAATGCCGTAGGAAGCACACATGAGCTCGGGTTACGTTTTGCTGTTCAGACGCAAAAGTAACACAGCGGAACCAATAATCATATTTGTGTAAAAAATTTCCTGTCTGAATCCTGAAATTATTATTTTATTAAAATGCATATCTTAGCCGCCTAAAAACCAACCGAATGAAACAAGAAGAGGACTTTGACGCCAACCTGGCAGGCGAAGATGGCCGGAGCGAAGAGTCAAAGAGCAGTTGGTTCAAGAGGATTAAGAAAGGCATTCTGACCAGTACAGCCGAAAAGAAAGAAACTCCAGAAGGGCTTTGGAGCAAGTGTCCGGAATGCGGATACATCTGCACAGTAACTGAACTGAGGGAAAGCCTTTTCGTTTGTCCCAAATGCGCGTACCATCACCGCATTGGCAGCTCAGAGTATTTTGAGATCCTGTTTGACGACAATCAATACGATGTATTGTTTGAAAATATACGCTCTAAAGACTTCCTCCATTTCACCGATCTGAAACCTTATGGCAAACGCCTGCAGGAAACCTGGGGTAAAACTGACCTGACGGATTCCATCAGGGTGGCCCATGGTAAGATCAAATCACAGGATTTTATGGTCGCGTGTATGGATTTTGAATTCATCGGCGGCTCACTGGGCAGTGTGATGGGTGAAAGGATCGCCCGGGCAGCAGACATCTGCATTGAAAAGAAGATCCCCCTCATGATCATCTGTAAATCAGGTGGCGCCCGTATGATGGAAAGTGCTTTCTCCCTCATGCAGCTGGCGAAAGTGTCTGGTAAATTATCCCAGCTCACTGATGCACAGGTACCCTATATTTCTTTCCTGACGGATCCCTCCTTTGGTGGTATCTCCGCTTCCTTCGGGATGCTGGGCGATCTCAATATTGCCGAGCCAGGCGCCCTCATCGGGTTTGCAGGCCCCCGCGTGATCAAGGAAACCATCAAGAAAGACCTTCCTGAAGGATTCCAGCGCAGTGAATTCCTGCTGGAGCATGGCTTCCTGGACTTCATAGTGCCACGCAAAGAACTGAAAGACAAACTGGCCACCGTCCTGAACCTTTTCAGGAACTAACCGGTACAATACACCGCAATACGAAATGTGAACAAGGAAATTCCGAACTTCGCATTTCGTATTGTGTTATTAGAATATCATGACAGAGATTCGAAACAGATCAGCCTACCACGACTATTTCATCGAAGACAGGTACGATGCCGGCATCGTACTGGCCGGAACTGAAGTGAAATCACTGCGTGAAGGCCGTGCCAGCTTCAATGACTCCTACTGCTTCTTTCACAAAGGCGAGCTCTGGATCAGAAGCCTTCACATTACAGAATACCATCACGGGTCTTTTAACAACCATGCCCCCACGCAGGAACGCAAACTCCTGCTCCATAAAAAGGAATTACGCAAGCTGGAAGGCAAGATCAAAGAGAAAGGCTACTCCATTGTACCGCTCCGCATCTACTTCAATGAAAAGAATATGGCCAAGATGGAAATAGGCCTTGGCAAAGGAAAGAAGCTGTACGACAAACGCGAGACCATCAAGCAGCGTGATACGGAAAGAGAGATGAAACGCTATCTCAAATAACCGCTTATCCTTCATTTACTGCTCATTAAACAGGCCATTGGGTATTTTGGCTTGATTTTTTCTGCCTATCTTCACGTATGTTCAAAAAAATATTCTTCTGGATAACCGCACTGGTATTCGCCCAGCAATCCATGGGGCAGTCGGCTTCAGGATCCTGGTATGGCAAAGCCGATGTTGCCACCCAGGGGACACATAGCAATTACCTGACGGAGCTCACGCTGAAACAGAAAGGGAACGAAGTGGAAGGTGTGTTTGCTTATTACTTCAAAGACACCTACCAGAGCTTCTTTGTTCGTGGTAAATACAATAGTGCTACGCGCGAAGTGACCATTCCCAATCTTCCCATGCTGCTCTACGCCTCCACCTCGCGCAACGGCATTGAATGTCCCATGAGCTTTGTAGGCAAACTGATGGTCAGCCAGGCTAAAAGCACCATGAACGGCTCTTTCTACTCCAGCGATAAATACAAATACACCTGTCCTGAACTGAAAGTAACTTTCACGATGGACCGTTCAGAGACCACTTCCACTGCGGTTCTCCGCAATATGGCCGTGGGCCAGCGATACTGGAAGCCACAGGATGATGATGTGGTAGTGGATGCAGGAAAGAAAGAAGAGCCTGCAACAACGGTGTTGGAAAAAGAAACGGTAACAGTTAAAACAGATTCTGCCAGGAATGACGCCATTGCAAAAGTGGAAACTTCTCCGGCAAAGAAGGAAGAAATAGATTCGATCAAAAAAGAAACGGAAACGATAAAAACAGAAACCGCTACAAAAGCAACGGATGCTGTAAAGAAAGAAGCAGAGGTGGTGAAAAAAGCCGCAGAACCTGCAAAAAAAGTACTCACAAAAGAGGAAGAAGCTGCTGAAAAGCAAGCCGAACTGGTGAAACAGGGGGAACTGGCAAAGAAAGAAGCGGAGGAAGAGGCAAAGCTCTTACCGCCGGAGCGCAAACCTGTTCCCGGCACCAAAGTGCAGGTACCCGTACCTGTTACCAAAGCCCTCTCCCCTGCTGAAAACAATGGCACAAAGATCAGCTTCACTCCCAGTATGGAAGAGAAGCTGACCGAGGCATTCAAAAAACGTAAAAACGTTTACAATAAAGACATTGAAGTGGAAAGCGATTCCATCCGGATCACTTTCTATGATAACGGGGATATCGATGGAGATACCATTTCTGTTTTCCTGAATGGAGAAGCTGTGCTCACCAACCAGATGATCACAGACCGCGGAACAAATATCTATCTCAAGCTGGACAGCATGAAGACCTTGAACGAGATCAGCATGTTTGCACAGAACCTGGGTAAATACCCGCCCAATACGGCTTTGATGGTGGTGACCGATGGCAATACGAGGTATGAGGTTTACCTGAGCAGCAGTTTAACATCAAACGCAACGGTAAGGATCAAGAAGAAGCGTAAAGGAAATGATGATCACCGGTTGAAATTGAAATAAGAAATTGAACAATATAAAAATGCCCGGTATGCATTATTCAGATGGCGTACCGGGCATTTTAAATTTATGATCTGCGCTTAATTCTTTTTGTTCAGCTCATCCACATAAAGCAACATCGCTTTTGTAATAAATGCCGTGAAAGCCAGGTCAGGAGCGCCGTTCACCAATGTATACCTGGAATCCATCAGGTAAAGATTGCTTAAGCCACGGTAAGCATCCAGTGCTTCTTCACCTTCTTCCCTGCCCCACCACTTCAGGATATGATGGTAATGCTGATGGATCAGTTGCTGCACTGCCGGGTCAGTTACCGGCAGATGCATCATGTCTGCCAGGCCATTTGTAATAGCTGCGCCTTCCTGTTTAAGTTTTTCGATCTGTTCTTTATTGAGTTTGCGAAGCGCGGCTTCACTTTGTTCAACAGTATCCTTGCCCCAGCGGTCAATGGCTTCTTCACGCCAGGTTTCCGCATACTCTTTGGGGAAACCGGCATACAGTTCTTCGTTGGTGATCATATCATTACCTCCCGTTAATTTTTGAATGGTTTTGTTGATGGTTTCCAACAGCAGACTGGTGCGGTCCCTGCGCTTTTCCAGCACCGCGCGATGCTGTTGCAGCGCCGCCAGCATATCAAAAGAGGGATCATCCAGGATGGCTGCAATGTCTGTGAGTGACAGCTCCATTTCTTTATAAAAGAGGATCTGTTGCAGCCGCAGCAATTCACCCTGCCCATACAAACGGTAACCGGCATCCGTCCGTTCAGATGGAATAAGCAATCCCAACTGGTCATAATGATGTAAGGTGCGCACACTTACACCGGCCAGTTCTGCCAGCATTTTGACGGAGTATTTCATACCTGTCCCTGTTGTTGAAACCAAAGGTAGGGCCTCACGTAGGGTAAGGGTCAAAAGAAAATAGAAGTTTATTTTTTATTACACAACTTTTAGGTCAGACCACCGGCCCCCACCTGCGGTTGATTAATTCAGCTTCCCTGGTGGATCCAGGTATATCGTTTCCCATTCCAGTAAATAAGCCCACCGGCATTGGCTGAACCTTTTTCCGCATGCTGGATAAGGATCGCAGGCCTTTCCAGTTTCACTTCTTTGGAACCAAGGATATCACCACTGCTTTTATCGAACTGCGTTTCAGAAGCTGTTTTTTTCTTGTACAGGCTCCATTTATCCATCCAGTCGAAATCATCCCCCACATTCCCGAATTCTCTTCCGGCTCCCAACAGATAATGCTCCGTTGTTTTTCCATGGATGACAAGAATACCTTTTTTCTTAGTGGAAGTTTCCACTACAGGAATGGCAATATCAGCTTCTTTATCACCATTGAAATCAGCTTTGATCTGATCAGGTTTAAAACTGGTAATGGTGTATTTCTTATCCAATCCTTTTTTCGCAAATGCGGTCTGTGCCCATTCAGGCAGGCTTTTTGACTGGGCAACTGCCAGCAGGGAACTGAAAGAGAAGAGTAGCAGAAATGGAGTTTTCATAGTACAGACTTTGAGTGAACTGCTAAGATAATGGTCAGATCCTGATTTTAAAAGCCCTGCCCTGTTAAACTGCTGCCGTTGCAGATTTCAGCAATTGCTTCCCGGTTACCTGTATACGCAGCAATAAAACAGCTCGTTTCTTTGGGTTGAAAACTGATCAGACGCCGCAAATAAAAACAATGCGATATTACCCAAACACCAGTGACTCTGAGTACAAAATACACTTCACATTAAAAGAATTTAATGCCTGCCCACTGTTCATCAAAGATGATGTAAGAAGTTTTACACAAAGCTGATCAGGACTGAATTTCAGGGATGCCGGCCAAATAAAAAATTTCTTCAAATCGGTTTACCGGAATTTACCCTCGTAAAAATTGCAGAGCCATTGCATAATTTATCACGAACAGATACGTTCCCAGTTTGCTTTGCTTTTTATAGATCAGCTAAATCTCAATTCTTATGACCCTTAAGTCTACCCGAACTTTTCTGTTTCTCTTTTTCTTATTAACACTATTCACGTCCGTCAACCGGACCTACGCCCAGGCGTATAACGAGTCATTCAATAACGTTGCTACATTAGCCGGGAGTGGATGGATTATCCAGAACAACAGTGCTCCCCTGGGCCCGAATTCCTGGTACCAGGGTGTTGCCACCACTAATTCTCCGGACCCCGGCCCATTCAATGCAAACAGCGGAGCTGCCAATGCATATATCGCAGCAAACTTTGCCAGTACCACCGGAGGTACGGGAATAATCAGTAACTGGCTGATCACTCCTAACAGGGTTTTGCGAAATGGAGATGTATTTACCTTTTACACGAGAAAACCAACTATCCCTGCGGGTGGGACAGATTTTCCGGACAGGCTGGAAGTGCGCATGAGCACTAATGGGGCAAGTACCAATACAGGAACAAGTGCCGCCGGCTGGGGAGATTTCAGCACTCTACTGCTGACAATCAATCCAACACTGGTTGCCAATGTTTATCCACAGGTATGGACTCAATACACCATCACCATCAGTGGTTTGCCCGCTCCTACTTCAGGACGTATCGCATTCCGGTATTTTGTTACAGGCGCCGGACCATCAGGCTCTAACAGCGATTATATCGGCATCGATGATGTTGCGTACACTCCCTATATTTGTCCATCTTTCACCATGAGCCCGGCTTCCGGTGCATTACCTGGAGGGAAAGCAGGAGTTGCCTATTCCCAATCTTTTACACAAACCGGCGCTTTGGGTGCCCCTAACTATGCCATCGTAGCTGGCGCCCTGCCCCCGGGATTAACGCTTAGTGCAACAGGTACTATATCAGGTACGCCAACCGCAACAGGGACATTCAATTTCACTGTAATGGTAGGCGACGCAAGTGGATGCTCCCATTCCCAGGCTTATTCTATCACTACATTATGTCCGGATAACCCGGTAGTTTTTCCGGCAGCACAGGTTTGTGGCAATGTCACACCAGTAGATTTAGCGGCAAGCCCGGCAGGAGGTTCTTTCTCGGGAACCGGTGTCAGTTCAATCCAATTTGATCCTGCAGCTGGCACACAGACCATAACTTATGATTATACGGATCCCTATGGTTGCGCCCATGCAAGATCTGCCGTATATACTGTTGTGGACCCCGGTGTATCAAACGTTACCCCAACCACCCAGACCGTTTGCAG
Source organism: Pseudobacter sp. (assembly GCF_051955275.1). Lineage (NCBI taxonomy): Bacteria > Pseudomonadati > Bacteroidota > Chitinophagia > Chitinophagales > Chitinophagaceae > Pseudobacter > Pseudobacter sp. Next base: position 15,050 of record NZ_JBQCGW010000216.1, read on the forward strand.
TGGTGATGCCATCACTGCAATTGCCCCATCCAATACTGCAGGCGCCAGCTTTACCTGGACTAGGGACAACACAGGCTCTGTAACAGGCATCAATGCCAGTGGTTCCGGAAGCGTCAGCGGCACTTTGGTCAACACCACTGCTTCGCCGGTAACAGTAACATTTACGCTTACTTCCGATAAAGATGGTTGTACTATTCCTGTAACATCCACAGTGTTGGTAAATCCGGCACCGGCCATCCAGACAGAAGGAAACAAAGCAGTAAACAATACAAACAATACCTGCAACGCTGAAGTAACCTATAACACCACAGCAACAGGCGTTCCCGCTCCAACTGTGTCTTATAGCTTCTCCGGTGCCACTACAGGCAGCGGAAATGGCAATGGCAGTGGCTCTCTGTTCAATGTGGGCGTAACAACCGTTACAGTAACGGCTACCAATAGCTGCGGAACGGGCAGCAGCTCATTCACAGTAACAGTGAATGATACGCAAAAGCCAACCATTACCTGTCCGGCCCCTGTAACAGTAAGCTGCACAGGAGACATTCCTGTTCCTGATATCAGCACAGTAACTGCATCAGACAATTGCTCCGGTGTTACCGTTTCATTTGTTGATGATGTGATCAGCAATCAGACCTGCGCCAACAGATACACTGTTACAAGAACCTATCGCGCAACAGACAATGCAGGCAATTCAGAAACCTGCACGCAAATAATTACTGTAAATGATCAAACAGCGCCCGTGATCACCTGCCCGGCAAATATTGCTGCCACTAATGCCGGATCATGTAATGGTGCTGCCGTAAGCTTTACTGTCAATGCAACTGATAACTGCGGTGGCAACGTTACAGTTACCACCCTGCCGGAATCCGGTTCACTGTTCCAGGTGGGAGTAACAACAGTAACAGCCACCGCAACAGATGCCTGCGGTAATCAATCAACCTGCACATTTACAGTAACAATATCTGATGTGCAAACACCTGTGATCACTGCACAACCTGCCAACCAGGAGATCTGCACTACCCAGGATGCCAGCTTCAGCATCACAGCATCCAATGTGGTTTCCTATCAATGGCAGCGTAAAGAAGGCAATAACTGGGAAGACATCAGCAATGCCACTAACAGCTCCTTTACAGTACCAGCTGTTACGCTGGCTGAAAATGGAAATCAGTACAGGGTTGTGCTGACTGGTAATTGTACAAGCGTTACTTCCGAAGCAGTGAGCCTGACCATCAAGCAACTGCCTGCCCCCACCATCACCATACCTGCTGAAATTTGCGTGGAAGACAAGAATATACAACTCCAGGCAACACCTGCCGGTGGCATATTCAGTGGCCCGGGCGTAACAGGCACCAACTGGAACCTGGAAACACCTTCATTAGGTAATCAGACGATCCATTATACTTACACCGATCCCAATGGCTGTTCTGCAAGCACCAGCAAAATTGTAAAGCTGAACCTCTGTAATAGCTCCCGCAGCATCACCATGTTGTATGGCTATCCCAACCCATCCCGTGGAAAGGTGACCGTAAAAGCGCTGATAACCATCGAAGCCACCTATAGCCTTGTGGCCAATGATATCAGTGGCCGTCCTGTATTGCGTAAGAATATGTCGCTGCATAAAGGTTGGAACCTGATTGATGTGGACCTGACCGGGCAGAAAGCTGGTATGTACATTCTCACCCTGGGAACAGGTAAAGGCAAAGGAGATATTAAGATTTTAAAAATAGATTGATAACAGGAAACCTGATAAAAAATGCGCTTCCGGAAATGAAGAAGCGCATTTTTTTCAGGATCCATGCTACAGAATTGAATCCGTTTCAATTTTCAATTCCGGGTAGCAAGAATTAGTCTCGCTTCTGCGGGACTTTTTTATTGCCATCACCCGGGAAAAGCAGACATTTATCTTCTCATCCCCGGAACGGCATGGATTTAGCATTGATATGCGGAAATCCTGGAACCTGGTGGAGTTTTAACATATCTTAAAATTCAGAAATATACCTGATCCAATTATTACTTCGTTGTAACTTATTGCTGAAATCAAACACAGAATCTATGCTTTCTGCCCTGCCTTACCATTGCATTGCCACTCAATATTTCAAGGAGCAGCAGGCAGTATGGCAATTCTTTTCGGACCAGGTGCACAAAACGGAACAATTACAGGAGTTCAAAACAGATCTCCTGAAAAACACTTACAAGTTCGATCCGGTTACCCATGCAAGTCTTTTTGAGAAAGTTGAAAAAGCAAAAGAGAAACTGGGATTGTCCATTTCCGTTCATCTGTACCAGGCGCAGCACGCTGACGAACCCAATGCAGCCATCGTTTACCTGAATGAGGAAGCGCATATAGTGTTCAGCGGGTCCATCATCCAACTACTCAACAACGAAGAGCAACTCGCCATCATCAGCCATGAATTAAGTCATGTACAATTATACCGGCAACTCGATGGAGACCTGGAAACAGCAGACAGGATCATCACTGCACTGAACAATCATTCCGGTTGCACTACAGCCCAGTATGAAACAGCCAGACTATTCAAACTGTACACCGAAATATACTGCGACAGAGGCGCATACCATGTTACAGGCGATTACAAACCCATCATTTCATCCCTCGTAAAAATTGCAACAGGCCTGCAGACCGTGAATCCCGACAGCTATGTAAAACAGGCGGAGGACATTTACAGCGCGGCTCCCGGCACCAGAACTACCGGTATCACGCATCCGGAGAATTTCATCCGTGCCAGGGCCATCTGGTTGTGGCACTCAAAAGGCCATGAATCGGAAAATACAATTCAGGAAATGATCGAAGGGAACACCGGGCTGGAGGAACTCGACCTTTTCAAACAACAGCATATTTCCCGCATCACACGCCACCTGGTGCGCCTGCTCCTGATTCCCTCCTGGATGCAGACGCCACAGCATATCGCACTGGCAAAGCAATACCAGGGCGCACCGGAGCATATTGAAGCGATCAGCCGCACTGCCCTGTCGGCCAGCATCACACTCCTCCACCCTTCTGTGAAGGAATACCTGGGATATGTACTGTATGATTTTGCAACGGCAGATAAAATGCTGGAAGATCTTCCACTCGGGTATTCATTCCACCTGGCCAATGAGCTCTCCTTACAGGATGCTTTTTTTCAGGCAGTAAAAAGAGAAAGAAAGCTTACCGATAAAAAAGTAAGCACCCTACAGAAAAACTGCCTGGCTGGTTATCAGCAGCAGCAAACCCAAACCGCCTGATCCTCTTTTATTGTTCATTCCAAGTTATTCATTATGTCATCAGCCACCACGTTCCAGCAATATCTCCAATCCGCTTTTTATCCGGGGACTTTGTCCACCGATGAAGCGATTGAATTCATTCTTCAGCTTTTTGAAGAAGTGAAGAGTTTTCACGACAATAACCTGGTGGCCTCCTTCGATAAACCGGATACCGTTTTTATTACCAATGGACGGCTGGACATAGATGAGAATTTTGCGCATGCGCCAATCATCGGTACAGCAGCATTGCAGCAGCTCCTCCATTACCAGCGGATCCATGGTTATACCGTTACCGAGAGGATCATGATGGACGAAGACCTCACTCAGGGGCATTCAACTTCCGTGAACTTACAGGTACAGCTAAACAGGAATGAAGCGCTTACGCACCCTGTATATTTTCCTGGTTATACTTGCTATGAAATGAAGGCAGGCCATCATGATGCGCAAACAGATATATTCTGCCTGGGCCTTATTTTAGGCAGTATGGTGATGGGCCTGAATCTCTACGATCCTGAAGACCTGAACCGGTTTGCGCAATACAGAAATCACCCGGCGGCGCTCAACAACAGGATGCATCCCACAATCTGCGGGCTCATTACAGAAATGACGGAACTCGACAGAGCGCAACGCTTATCTGACCTGCAGGAAATCATTCAGCGCATCAGGCATTACCGCGATTACAACCCGGAAAGAAGAGCAGACCTGTCGAAACTCAAAGCGCTTGAAAACGGGAAAGCCATTGACAGGAAAACTTTCATCCTCTCGAAACTGAAGAACAGGCTGTTTGATACCAGCCGGAGGAACCGGCTGCTATATTACAAGCCCAATACGCGCTTCGTAAATCTTACAGTAAGCAGTGTACCCATGGTGCTGCATTATCAAAGCATCAATCCTCAATTACTCTTCACCTGGAATGAAGAGATTTCCAGTCTGGTAATCAGACAGGAAGATATTTCGCTGAACAAATACCTGCGTTTTGAGGACCATCCCTATCTGAACGCTCAGCTCAGCAGCATACGTCAGTTATCTGAGTTCGATAAAAAAGAATTCGGTTTCAGCCAGATGAAACTGGTAGTAGCATTCCTTCACTGGCATAACCTCAAGGAAGACCCCAAAGAAAGGATCCAGAGCCCGCTCCTGTTATTGCCCGTAGAACTGGAAAAGAAGAAATTGCTTAAGGAAGACAGGTACACCCTCAAGATCATCGACAATACCGCCATTATCAACCCCGTGCTGGCCAACCTGCTGAAAGAAACCTATGGCATCACGCTTCCCGAAAGCATCGATTTTGATGAGATCAGCATGCAGGAATTCTATGAGCTGCTCCGGGAAAAGATAGATGCTGCCCGGCAGGGCGTAAAGCTCAACCTGGTAGATAAACCAAGGATCCGGATCATTCACAGTATTGCAAGACAAACCATCAACAATTACAGGAAGCGGCTCAAACAGAAAGGCAGTCCTGCATTTCACCAGGTTGATTACAGTTATAGCCACGAGAACTACAAACCACTCGGACTGGAACTGTTCAAACAGAAAATTGAACCCAGGCTAAGCTCCATGGAATTCCTGCTGGGTGAGACCAGACTCCCCGGTATCCCGAACAACTTTGCTGAAAACCGTACCAGCTTTCAGCTTGCAGACGGCGAGCAAAATCCTTACAGCTGGGATTTCGATATCTGCAATATTGTGCTGGGCAATTTCAATTATAAGAAGATGAGTCTGGTGGGAGATTACAATAAAGTCTCCGATGAAAAAATAGAACATCCTGTTTTCAATCAGCTCTTCAGTAACGGGCCCCGGAATATCGAAGAAGAAAAAATAGTGAATGATCCCGCAGAATGGTTCCATGTGATCACTGCCGATCCCACCCAGGCCAAAGCCATTCTCTATAGCCGGAAAGGGAAAAGTTATATCATCCAGGGGCCTCCCGGTACAGGAAAAAGCCAGACCATCACTAACCTCATCGCGGATTTTCTTGCCAAAGGGAAGACCATACTTTTTGTCTGCGAAAAACGTGCTGCGCTTGATGTGGTATATCACCGTCTGCAACAAAACAAGTTGTCAGAATTATGCTCGTATATCCACGATAGCCAGAGTGATAAAAAAGAATTCATCAAAGACCTAAAAGCCGTTTATGCAGAATTCATAAACCATAAATTGGACCTGGCTTCCATCCGTAGCCGCAGGCAAGATGTATTGAAAGAGCTGCAGGAACAGATCAGGATACTCAGTTTCTATCATCAGCAGCAACAGCATACAACACCCGAAGCAGGCATCAGCACCCGTAAACTCATTGAGAAGGTAACGGAGCTGAGTGCTGAGCTCCGTAAATCAGATACAACCGTAACAGCTGAAGTGCCGGACTACCATCAATGGATAAAGTATGGCGAAGACATCCGGCAATTGAGCCAGGCATTGCAGGAAACCGGAGCTGAAGCGGCGCTGAGCAAACATCCGTTCAGCAACCTGGGTATTCCATTGATCAGGTCGGAGAACCCGGTTTTACTGATGGAAAGCCTGGTGCAGCATTCCCATCAGTCTATCCGGCAGATATCAGAAATCATTGCAAAGAATAATATTCCGCCTGAGCATGCAGCGTTCCTGGAGAACATCAAAAACCTGATTGAAAATTCTGTTGCTATGGAAACCCTGGCGCAGACCAGGAATTTACAACTGGTAGAATCCGGTAATCCGGAAGCACAGCAATTTGAAGAGGCTTACAAACAATACAGGCTTGCACAGGAAACCTTTCAACAGGCTCAGGAAAAAAACAGGAGATGGACTAACAAATTCGATAAAGAAGAAATAGAGCAATCAATTCCACTGGCAAGAAAACATGAAAATTCTTTTTTCTCTTTCTTAAATGGAAACTGGCGGAGACTCAGGAAACAGCTGAAACAATCCTATGATTTTTCCTCACATAATGTGAAGCCTGCATTCAGTACTATCCTGGAGCAGCTTCAGCTGGAATACAGAGAGCAGGAAAATCTAAGCCAGGCTAAAAACCATATTCAGCAAAGCTTCCGGATCTCCGATATAGAAAGCACGCATGCAGACATCGAAGACCTGCGCAGGAAGCAGGGAGACAAAGAGATCGATTACCTGCTGCAACATCCCAACGCCAACGAGCTGGTGCTGAAACTCAGTAAGCTCAATAATATTTTGCAGCAACTGGAATTACAGTTAGGTCAATGCCTGTCCGGTTATAGTGATAAACCACTCAGACAGATCTCGGATGAAATTTCCACCATCCATGGAAATGCTGATGTACTGAAGGAATTATTACCCGGCCTCAGAAAATTTGCTGCAATGCCGGAGCCGCTTCAGCAAGCGATGCGTAAGTTGCCTCTGACTCCTGTTCAGTTTGAAGCAGCCATGGCCCGGAAGACCTTGCAACATTTGCTGAAGCAGAACCTTCCTTTTGCCAATATCGACCAGGCAAAGATCCAGGATTGCGCGAACAGGATTGAACAGCTTTACAAAGCATTATTGCAGATAAACAGTGAACTGATCTGCGCGGAACGCAGACAGCAATTCAGGGAATTGTACGATATCAGTAATGCCCCATCTAATAACTTATCAGAAGACCAGAAGCAACTGAAGAAGGAATATGCCGAAGGCAGGAAAGTACTTGAGCATGAGATGAGCAAGACCATGCGGTACAAGAGTATCCGCGAACTGGCCTCCAATGAAAGTGGCAGGGTACTGCGCGATATAAAACCTGTGTGGCTGATGAGCCCGCTGAGTGTGAGCGACAGCCTCCCTCTCGATCCCGCCTATTTTGATGTGGTGATATTTGACGAAGCCAGTCAGATTACCCTGGAAGAAGGTATCCCTGCCCTCTTCAGAGCACCACAAACCATCATTGTGGGTGATGATAAGCAGATGCCACCCACCAACTTCTTCAATGCAAAAGTGGAAGATCCGGAAGATCTTGAAACCGTCGATGGAGAAAGTGAAGATGAGATCCTCAGTGCGGATTCAGACAGCCTGCTGGTGCAGGGAAGCCGCAAGCTCAGCAATACTATGCTCAGCTGGCATTACCGGAGCCGGTACGAAACCCTGATCAGTTATTCCAATCATGCATTCTATGATGCCAGGCTACTGACCATTCCTGATAATACAATTCATCACCAGAGCAAGCCTTTACTGGAAGTGAACAACCAGGAAGAAGGATTCAGCAATGCCCCTAAAATGCTGAAAGGAAGTTTCAGTTTCCATTACCTGCCTAACAGTATTTACGAAGCCAGGGGAAACCAGGGTGAAGCAAGATATATCGCCAATATGGTGAAACAACTGCTGATGGACAATACCCGCGAAAGCATCGGCATCGTGGCTTTCAGCCAGGAACAGCAGGGAGTGATCGAAGAAGCAATAGACAACCTCGCTGCGCTCGACAAAACCTTTGAAGAGGTCCTTGAAAAAGCGTATAACCGGAAAGATGATGGACAATTCACAGGACTGTTCATCAAAAATCTGGAAAATGTGCAGGGCGACGAGCGCGATATCATCATCATGAGCGTTTGTTACGGGCACGACAGCAACCGTAATATGTACATGAACTTCGGGCCGATCAACCGCAAGGGAGGAGAAAAACGCTTAAATGTAATATTCAGTCGTGCCAGGAAACATATGGCCGTTGTCAGCAGCATCCGCTACACGCATATCACCAACGAGCATAATGATGGCGCCAATTATTTCAGGCGTTTCCTGCAATATGCAGAAATGGTAAGCACCGGAAATATGTCACAGGCAAGGACGATCCTCGACAGCCTGATCATCGGCAACACTGGTCAGAAAGCAAGCAAAATAACCTCCTCCGCTATAGCGCATCAACTGAAAGCCGCATTGGAAAGTAAGGGATATTATGTGGATATGCGGATCGGGCAAAGCAGCTTCAAATGCTCACTGGGTGTAAAGAAGAACGCGGAAGACAATGCCTATTGCCTGGGAATACTGGTAGATGAAGAGGATCATTACAGCAATGATGATGTGGTAGAACAGTACTACCAGCGCCCTTCCTTATTAAGATCCTTTGGCTGGTCAACCATGAATGTTTTTGCTAAAGACTGGCTGGAAGAGTCTGAACGGATCCTGAAAAGCATTGAAAGAAAGCTGGAGAACGAAACCATCGCAGTTGCTGAAACAGTTGCGCAGCCAGCCCTTCCAGAAACTCAGGCAGCAATACCTGGTCTGATCATCATGCATTCAAAACAGAATGATCAATTCTGGCAGGTAGTGCAAAGTGGGAACAAACTGTCTATCCGTTTTGGGAAAACGGATACCAAAGGGCAGGTGCAGATCCAGTCCTTCATTTCTGAAGCGGAAGCAAAACAGAAAAAAGACGAAATGATAGCAGAGAAAACAAAACAGGGATATATTATTACTGAGTGATTCTTTGAATATTCTCAAATCAAGCTCCCCGGTTTGCATCCGTATCCGAGGCATGATTTCAGGGTTTAAGTGTATACCGGAAATACTGGTTCACGGCACAAAAAAGCCCCGCAGTTGCGGGGCTCAATAACATAAATATCAGGAGCGATTATTTTCCGAACAACCCGGAAAGATTATCCAGGATATTCCCCCCCTGATCACTATCCTTATTTCCATCTTCAGACTTTCTTCCGCCGATGGCATCGGTCAGGTCCTTGAAATCCGTTTTTCCATCTTTGTTGATATCCAGGGCGCCGCCACCCAGCATGGACGTGATGCTTCCCAGATCAAAGCCACCACCACCCTGTCCGCCTGTAAGGCCTCCAAGGAGAGAGGACAGATCAAAACCACCGCCACCGGATTTATTGAAAAGTTTGCTGATGATCATCGGTAAGATGGAGCCCGCAATACCGCTGGCCTGGCCGCTGCTTAGGCCTAACCTGTTCTGCAGATTGCCCGACAGATCGGAAGTAACCGTTTGCATCACCGGGTTTGAATCATCTGCGGTATTGTTTCCGGAAAACATGCTCATCAGATCACCTACTCCGCCATTGCTGATCATGTTCTGAATTGTACCGACAATAGACTCACTGGCAACAGCGCTTACTGCTTCATTCTGATCATTGGGGATGTCTGGGTTCTGCTCAACAACTTCCTGGGAAGATTGCTTAATCATTGAAAGTAATTGCTCCATCATAGTTGTACATTTCCGTAAAAATACAACTATTGGTCAAATCAACCGGGTAGTAAAAAACCTTCATCAAAGGGAAACTCAATGCCGCAATCCGGCAATCAGGTTGATGGTCAGGGCCACTACAAAAGTATTCAACCCAAAGGATAACAAACCATGCAGAAGCACTACCCGCCTGATCGCAGGACGGTTGATCTGAATATCGGAAACCTGGAAGGTCATACCTACTACAAATGCGAAATAAGCAAAATCAAGGTAAGTGGGGCGTGCGTGTGCTTCGGGAAACTCCAGGCCACCGGCATGGACTTTGGGATTGCCTTTATCGTCATCGTAATACAGAAATGCGTAATGAAAGGTATACAAAGTATGCACCATCACCCAGGACAGCAGGATGCCCGATATCGCTACCACCAGGTAAATAGCAGTTCCTGCCTCCCTGGCGTCTTTTGAAAGGATCAGCAGCAACACCATCAGCATACTGGCAAAGCAGGTCAGCAGGATCAGGATAAATACCAGCATACGGCTGCCGTCTTCCTTGCGGGCTACCTGCCGGATCTGATCGTCCGTTTTAGAGAAGAAGATAAACCAGCACAGGGCGCAATATGTGAAGGCAAATACATCCCATAGCAAAAGGCACCTGAACAGCCCGGAAACAGGCAGCTGAAGGGTCAGCAGGTATACAATTACTGAGAGTACGATCCCAGCAGCTATACGTTGAAGGGGATGCAAATCGGCTATAAGTTTGGACCGCATACTATAAAGATAAGTAATCAGGATCGCCGGTCCACAGGTTGTTTATGTATTTTCGGGGGCTCCTGCATCTCTACAAAAAACTGATGCTATGAGACAATTTATTGTCGTGCTGCTATTCTCCGTTTTCAGCTCATCCTGTTTTTCCCAGGTCACCGAATTCGATAGCTCCCGGAACGGACTGATCTATTCCGATGTTACCATAAAACAGCTGAAATCCATTGTGGATTCCCTAAACCTGAAATTCGGGGTTTGTGAACTGAGTAAAACCTATTTGTCCAAACAGCAGGCGAAAGCACATTTCGTATCCCTGGAAAAAACAAAAGTCAGGGAGGCAAAAAAAGATATAGAGTCCAATATTTCCTTTGAAGATTTTATTGCTAAATATACCAATGCGAAAACCGACAGGGAACTGCTTGTTGTAAAGTTCAGGTATAAAAATTATCAGGACAAAGATGTAGTTGAGTTCAGCAATGTTGCCCCGGGCAATGATCATAAACTGACCTTCGATATAGATATAAACCAATATAAAAGACCATTAAAAGGGAAATGGCTTTATACGTATTACGACAAAGCCCTTTACACCCAGGAGTCTATCGAGGCCTTCTATTTTACAGAAGAATTCACTCAGCAACCTATGCCTGTAGACTATGCAAAAATGATCCAGTACGCTGACTGCATGGTTGACACTTCTACAAAAGTATTTTCTGACAAAGCACAGAAAACCGGCGTCAGGTATGAAGATAAAACACCACCAACAGTCCAGGAATTCATGAACTATGTGCATACAGCAACAGAGAAACCTGAATATCCTGAAAATGGAAAAGAAAAAGAGAAGGATGCTTACTGGGAACAATATCAGATCTGGGACTCTCTGAGAATTTCACGGATTGACAAACTACAAGGGAAAGATCCACAGTTCAAAACTTTGCTGGAGAATGCAGTTAAGGACGCATTGCTCAACGGAGGAGCAGGTAATGAGTTTGAAGAATATGTGGAACATTATCATTCCAAAAAAGCAGCGCTTGAACTCAAGCGGAACCGGATTGTTGTTGGAGGTTGCAGTATGGATAACAGTCCAAGAGTACATGCATTCAATATTGCCATACTTTCGGCAGAAACAACTAACTGGGAAGTATTTCTCCGCTCCCACCTCGATATCATGAATGACAGGTTCGAGCGGACCAGTGATGGAAGTTATGCCTGGGAACGCAGGAAGACCTATATCAAAGAGCTGGAAGTCCTTGATATCAATGTACCGGACCTGCTACTGGGGATCAGCCTGAGGATCGGGAATGCCAGCGACAATCATTATTATGGAAATATTCAACGACTCGGCAGAGCCCTGGCTGAAACCAGCAGGTCCGAAGAAATCGAGACAAAAATGCTGAAAATGATGGTAGATGATCAGCTGGACCTTTATAACAGGATCGTTATTTACTACCTGTTTCAGCATTACAACTATAACCTTGAAAACGGGAAAAGGCAGGCTGAAAACAAGCAAAAATTGCTGGCAGCAATCGATACATTCCCCTCCTACCTGGCCATAAGGGCAAAACAGGAAAAATGGGGCGATCATAATTAAGCCCTGAACCATAAAAAAGGCTGAGATACCTTACGGAGCATTATATTTGCCCCTAAACTTATAACATACATGCGTTTATTTAATCTTGCTTTTGGTATGGTACTGGCCCTGGCGCTGACAGGATGCAGTAATAAGGATAAGGACACAGGATGTACCACAGCAGCCCAGGACGATGCCGTAATGACCAAATATATCAGTGACAACAGCATCACCGCTACCAAACATGCCAGTGGTTTGTATTACCAGATCATTGAGCCCGGTACCGGCGCCACTCCCACCATTAACTCCACGGTGAAAGCAAACTATGCCGGCAAATTCACTAATAACACATCCTTCGACGGAGGCACTGCCAGTTTTCCGCTGAGTGGTGTGATCGACGGCTGGAAGATAGGTATCCCGCTCATCAAGCAGGGAGGAAAGATAAAACTGATCATCCCGCCTTATCTGGGTTATGGATGCAGTGATTACAGGGGTATCCCGGGTAATTCTGTGTTGGTATTTGATGTGGAATTGCAGGAAGTGAAATAAGGCTATAAATTTTCAGTATAGAAAAAAGGAAGTGCGGCATGCACTTCCTTTTTATTTGCATGGCGCATTATTATTCACGTCGATATAAGAATTCTTGAGTTTTAGCAAAATAGTACAAATTAAAAAAATAATTCAACTAAACACTTGTAAGTTCCAGGAAAGTATTGTTAGTTTGAGCTCAACTGAAATTATTCACTTCAACTTACCGGCTCCTTTAAAATTCCAATACTTATTAAGTACCAAGCCTAAATACTTATGAGTAATGATGAAAAGGATATGCACGTTAATTCCCTTAATTCTGTTTTTTACTGCTATTTCCGGACAAACTATTCAGATCCTCAGATTTAATAATACACCCTCTTATGCAGCAGGTTCAGGCGTGTCAGTACATTTCAAACCCAATCTGTTTACAATAGGGAATGTGTTCACCTTGCAGTTGTCCGATGCGGCAGGCAATTTTACAAGTCCTGTAAACATTGGAACCGTTACAGATTTTTTTGTTCCTGTCATCAACGGCGTCATACCTGCAGGCACACCCGCCGGGAATAATTACAGGCTAAGGATTGTTGGAAGTGCTGGTAATATCATTTCTGCTTCCACAGCTACATTCAGGATAATTGCGGGCATAAACCTCGCACCACCTGTTATAGAAGCAGTGTATCCGGAAACTATGCCTGTAAAATGCCTCGGCAACTTCAACTTTTTTGGTTACCTGAATATGCAAAGTGGCGCCAGTTCTCTTCCCATGGATTTTGACATCAAGGATTACGCCCCTGCTATTTCCTGGACTGTTAACCTCTTCAATAGTGCGGGAGCTATCAGTTCAGTTTTACCGGTCACTGGAAAAAATGTAATAATTGGAAGCTTACCCATCGGATACTACACAATTGAACTTATAAAAGTCCAAAGCGGAGTTACCTCGGTCTTTTCATATATTGTATTGGTTGCAAGGAATGGCACCGGACTTACCAACCTGTCTTCAGAACAGGTATGTACCGGTTCTCAGGTACAGTTCAGAATCGATGGCATCAACGACAATTATCCTGGTTCTAAATACACGATAGCTTATGGAGATGGAACTGCTCCTGAAACTTATACCCACGATGCGCTGATGGCCAACCCTTTGTTATCGCATGTTTTTACTAATCCAACCTGCAATTCTTCTAATTCCATACCAGATCCGAACAACAATAACAACAGGGCCTTTGCGGTTGACCTCCAGTTATTAAACAAAGGCCTTACCAATTGTTCGGACTATTCAACAAATTCGCAGAAGAAATCTTTTGTGAATGCCAGCACACCACCGCAAGCTGATTTTAATATACCGCAGGCTGTATGTCTTAATTCCGGTATGACAGCCACCAACACTTCCGTCGGAGGATATTTTGGAAGTGGATCCACTTGTTTAAGGTCTATGGTAAGTACATGGCATTATAAAAAGCCATCCTCCCCTACTTATGAAAAAGCTCCATCTTCATGGATCAATAGTGTAACCGGAGATTTATTCATACCTGCCAATATACTTGACGAACGGGGTTGCTGGTCATTAAAATTGCAGGTACAAAACTTACAAGGCTGTCCCACTATTTCGATCAAAGAGAAAACCCTCGGTGTTGAAGTATTGCCAACGCCCGCATTCAACGTCAGCGCCACCACCATTTGTGCCGGTCAGAGTGTGTCTCTTACTGACCAGTCAAATGCCAATGCAGCAGGCTGTCAGCGCCCTGTCTACTCCTGGAATATCTCTCCTTCCACAGGCTTTACCATCGCTAACCCGGGTACCCCCAATCCAACGATCACTTTTATCGATGGGGGAATCTACACGATCATACAAACCATCACCAATAGTTGCGGAACACGGTCTTCCGCGGCCCGTACCATAACAGTGAACGGAGCTCCAACTGTAAGCTTTTCTCCGGCCACCGCCAGTATTTGTAAAACCGGGACTCTTAATGAAACCATCGATTTCTCACAGGGACCTTATAAGCCTACTTATAGCAAGGCTCCTTTTACACCAACTTCCTGGTCATGGACCGTAGATGGACCTGCTGCTGATTATGATTTTATAACTGCCAGCAATATTGAATACCCTACAATAAGGTTCAAATCATTCCGCTGCTATAATATATCTGTAACAGTAAATGGCAATTGTAATCCGCCCAATTCAAAGACCCTGCAGTTATGTTTCAAACAGTCGCCACAAATTACTACTACCCCTCTTTCTGCAACTATCTGCTCAAAAGGAATGGCTCCAGCCATTAACTTAACTGCAGACATGGCGGGAGCCAGCTTTACCTGGCAGGCTGTCTATTCAGGCGTAACGCCCGCTACTCCTGTTGCTGGAACTACCGATATCCCTGCACGTGCTTACGAGGTGTCTGGTTCTTCTTCCGGCTCAATAACCTATACCATGGCGGCCACTGTCAATGGTTGTACAGGTCCTTCCAAACAATACGTTCTTACAGTAACTCCTTCAGCTACTGCTGCAATAATTTATGAAGCATCCCCACTATGTAATACAGTAGCAACATCTCCGGTCAAACTCACGGGTTCAACAGGTGGTACTTTTTCTGCCAGCCCTGCAGGTCTGGTGATAAACGCTGCTACAGGGGCCGTTTCGCCCTCTGCAAGTACACCTGGCACCTATACTGTAACCTATTCTATACCTGCGAATCCTCCCTGTTTGGCTTTCAGCACTACAGCCACTGTTGTTATCAATCAGGGGAATGCCGCTTCAGCAGGAATCAGTTATCCGGCAAACCTCTGTAATGTAACCAACACTGCCGGCACACCTAATGCACCAGTAGCTGTTGTACGAACCGGCTCTCCGGGAGGCGTCTATTCTATTGCACCTTCAACGGGCCTGCCCATCGATGCAGCCACAGGCACCATCACGCCTGAAGGAGCCGTTCCCGGTACTTATACCATTACCTATACCATCGCCAATACAGCAGGATGTTCTGATTATAAGGTTTCCGCCAATGTAACTATTCACCCCGCTCCTGCTGCACAGATCAGCTATGGCGGCCCATTGTGTACTTCTTCAAGTACAGCGCCTGTAACGTTAACCGGAAATACCGGAGGGTCCTACAGCTCTACAACAGGCCTTGTAATAAATGCCACTACCGGAACCATCAATCCTTCTTCAAGCACACCCGGCACCTATACCGTGACTTATACAATTGCTGCTTCGGCTCCTTGCCCCGGTGCATCAGCCACTGCCAGTGTCACTATTACGCAGGCTCCATCAGCCAGTATCAATTATCCCGCTACTTTATGCAATGTGGTCAATACACCTTCCACACCTAATCTTCCGGTATCTGTAACGCAAACTGGTACCACAGGCGGTGTATATTCAATAGCTCCTGCCAGTGGATTAAGCATCAATGCTACCACGGGGGAATTGGCCCCATCCGGCGCTACTCCAGGTTCGTATGTCATCACCTACACTATTGCAGCAGCAGGCGGATGTAATACCTTTACCACTTCGACTACTGTCAA